>JANQHV010000136.1 GCA_028282505.1 SAR324 cluster bacterium
TGATCAACCTTACCGTCAAAATTAGATCCTCCTCCAGTGCCACGAGCAGTAATATTCGTGATAACTTTGCCAGTCGAAGAACTCTTAATCTTGTTGGGAGATTTGTTACACGAACCTAGAAAAGAAATAATGCATAGAGTGATAATAATATTCAAAATTTTCATGAGTGACCTCCTTATTTTAGACTGGATCGAACGCAGAATTAACCGGTTCCAAGGGGTGAAAAGCGAAGCAACCCCTTGGAATCCGTATTGAATGACTTGTTATGACTTGAGTTGGCAAAGGACCGAAACACAATAAAGGTCATTTTCTAATTCCTTACATTCTTCAACCTGAGAATTTATATACTCTTCAAACATTATTTTTTCCTGGGGATATTTTGTAATTAATTCTTGAGCGCGTTTTACAATTTTTGTAGTATACTCTTGATTCATGGTTCTGATATCTTCTGTATCCCAAAATTTTTCTTCTAATAAGACAAATCCTGCTTTTTGAACCTGTCTCTGAAATTCTTCTTGAGAATCAATTGAATCATCAGTTTCTATTTTCGGATAAATAGTCTCAGCAATGATATAGCCTCCATTACTCAATGTTTGTTTTAAACTCTCAAAACATTCTTCAATTGTGCCTAAAATATCACTGTCTATTCCATATAAGACAACATCATAGTTCCTTTCTGTTTTCAAAGTTTCAACTAGATCCTCTGTTCTAAACTCAATCCTATCATCAATTTTCCATTCTACTGATTTGTGCTTGGCTTCCTCGATAAACTCTTCAACAATATCTGTTCCAACTCCTTTACCGGTTTGATGTTTTAATATCCTTATTAAGCTACTCCCTTTTCCACATCCTAAATCGAGAATCTTTATGTCTTTTAAATCTAGTGTTTTAATCAAGTCTAACTGAATATCTGGCCTTCCACCCAATTCCCATAAATCTTGCAGTAGATAAGGTAAATGCTTTAATATCTCGTCGTCATTGGCACTCAATGATTTTCCAAATTCTTCTTTGTTCATTTCTATTACCTTTTTATGATCTACTGCATCCATAACGTTAAGAATGAGGTTTCCGAAACAGAGCGAAGCGCAGTGTAGGAAAAACCTGTCGTTGCACCACAATCATAGTTATAAGCAAGCACTTTAAATTGCTGATCGGGCGATAACTCTGTGGCTACGATGTCACTTCCACATAGACCAGATAAAAGCTGTTGACCTCCCAAATATCCAGCTCTTAAAAACAATGTTAGAATAAAAAATATTTTGAATGTTTTTGTTTTGTAGAAATTCATATGAGACAAGCTAACCTTGTGAATAACCTAACTGTTTAGTAAAATAACGATGCAAGAATTGCATTTTGTTGGTCGCTTGTTAGCGTCTGAGATGCTTTTTCAAGTAGTGTAGTCATTAATCTCCTCAAAATGTTTTCTTCCTAAGAATTTACCATAGCATTCTTTAGGGAAAGGTGAAAACTCCAATGTTGTCTTGACGAGTTCTTTTCCTTCACCGAACGACAAGTTCACCGGCGGTTTTCCCAATGATAAGCATCACTTGTCGCGGTTAGCGGTTATAAAGTGTAATGCCGTGTAATGGTTTTCTTTTAAAAATGCAGTTAGACTCCGTATAACCTAATAAAACGCTTGAATGGTTTGAAATGATCGAGTTCTGAGGTGGTTTCAAAGAATGAGGCAGTTTTGCAGCAGAATCAGGTTTTTCAAACAGGTTCTAAATATAAAAATAAGTAAAGGAGTGAAATGAAAAAATCATTACAATTCACGGGCAAGACTGATATCAATTTTGATGTTCAAGTAGACGGAACATATACATCCCAAGAACCAGTCGTTACCGGAGGAAAACCTCCATATAAGATTGATAACCACAATACTCCAAATGGTACTGTGACCTTATCTGACAATGGGATATTGACTTTTAAGGAGACTAAAGTGTTGTCAAAGAGTACAACTTGCAGTTTCAACTTATTAGTTCAGGATTCCCAGTCTAACTTTACTGAAGTCAAGGGAAGCTATACAATTAATACAAAATTAAACGCAACTGGTTCGCAAGGCGCCATTATGGTCTCAACTTATCAGGGGATAAGTAAATCACAGGAGCCTTTTGTTTATGGAGGTAAAGCTCCATATAAAGTAACCGCCATTCAATCCAAATACTACAAAACAATTTCAGTTGATAACCAGGGAAAAGTTATTTATGAAGGTAATCCAAGCTCTGTTCAGGGAAATACCAATTATGTGATAGACAATGTTTCATTTACTGTTTCTGATAGTTCGACAACGCCAGCACACTGTGAAGTGAATATTGGGGTTATCTATTATAAAAAATCTGAAGAATCCCATTTTAATACCTTGCCGGGAAGTAATATAAAGTCATATTGGACCCAAGCAACACAAAAAGAATACGGCTCAGATCAATATACGGTTAAATTATCGGGTGGCTATGAAGGAACTGATCCTAAAATATGCAGTGTTTTGGTAAATCCATTAAAAATAACTTTGCCAGAAGGAAAAATCACTTATGAATATTATGCCACTGAGCTAGATTTTTATGATAAATATTCTGGTCAAATAAAATCCGATATTCAAATAACTCTTCCAATAGGGTGTAGCGCTTTAATCAATTATGTTGCAACTACACCCGCAGGCTATGGATACCCTTGCAATGATCAAGATAAAAAGGAGGACTTTTCAAAAGGTTGGGAAACACTAAATATCACATCGGCACAGAAACCCAATGAAGTTTCAGTAACTGAATATTATCCTGTTCCTAAAGGGGAGGAAAAAACGGTTGAGATAAATTTAAATAATATTTTGAATACCTCTGATATTAGTATTCAAGACCTCACATACTCTGGGGTTGTTTCAAAAGTACAAAATCTCAGCCCATATTTAATAGTTACACTACTCAATAAAACAGAAAAAGGAGTAATTACTTTCAATACTGTTTTAAATACAAAAAAAACTGAAGTAACCATAAACATAAATACCTACGAACCGTGGGATAACATGAAAACGACGTTAAAACCATTTTTTGGGGAAACACTTGAAGAATCACAAGCGCATATTCTATCAAAAGCTAATTTTCATAATCAAGTTGTCACAATGGGATCTCTGACGGACTTAACCGATGGATATAAGACTTCTGAAGGTTCGACTAAATCAACATTCTACATGTTTGCCAATCGTCACTGGGCTCCTATTCAAATAGGAGTTGAAGCTGTATGGACCTATTCTCAGGCATATGCTTTTCCTTGTGACGATCCCGCAGGAAATGGCAAAGCTAATGGTTTAGCCAAAACGGCAAGTGGAATGGAAAATAATGGATATAAAGTCCCTGTTGCATGGTCTGTTTATACTTTCCCTGGCACAAGCAATATTACTAAAGAAGACACAGGTCCAATTGTAACCTACTTTCAGACCCTATCAGAAATTGAAAAAGGCTACGATTACGCAAAAGTCATTGCGCAATCCGCCGCAACAATCAATAATCAATATCCTGTTACTTTTATTATGAATCCAGACGGACTTGGGCATATTTATAAAGCAGGTATTGCGTCTTCAATATCGTTCGATAATGAAATTGTATTGAATAATATGTTTCAGAAAAATATACCAAGTGCTTTAAAACCACTTGCAAAAACAAAAGCAGGACTTGCTGACTACGTAGCTACTATTAATGCTATTATAAGATATTATGCTCCCAAAAGCCCTGTAGGCTGGATCATGTCCAGCTGGTCTTCGGCAGCTACTGGTGGTGGTAGTAATTGGATTCATAATGCCGATATGGATTATATCAGTAATCAAGCCAGCTTACATGCAGAGTTTTTAAAAAATTATATTCACTATGATAACAAAAAACAAAATCAATATGCTCCTGATTTTCTAGCGTTAAGTGTATATGGATCCAATAATTTATCTAAGACCAATGTTGACGCGGGCTTAGGCAGAAATGTACAGGACTTTAAAAATTGGTTTGCATATATAGAATGTTTAAATAATTCAGAAAACCTTAATAGATATCCTATCATGCTCTGGCAGGTTCCTGGGGGCCACATATTTACAAAAGAATGTGATTTTAATACAGTCGTTAATGGAAACCCAAATACACTCA
This sequence comes from SAR324 cluster bacterium, assembly GCA_028282505.1. Lineage (GTDB taxonomy): Bacteria > SAR324 > SAR324 > SAR324 > NAC60-12. The sequence goes on from JANQHV010000136.1 coordinate 4,122, forward strand.
TAAAGAACAATTCTTCAACCTTACCCAACTTCTTATTTGGTACTCACCTTCAGGCTAAAAATATCCCTGAAATTCAATCTGATCCTACAATAGTAAGCCAATTGAAAAAACAGGATATAACAAAATTTCCGCAATTGGAAGATGACTTATCAAATGTGGATACTGACTATAGTCAATTAACAATTGATCCTAAAGATAAAGATTATAACTTTCTTCCTCCACATAAGATGTATTCAGAGATTAAGAATATTCTTCAGTATATTAAACAGCCAACCTATGCCGCAGGCGGAGGACAAGACAACACGGGAATCGATCCCAAAAAAGGAAAAAACAGTGAAACTAAATGGAATGGTTATAATTTTAGTGAATCCATCAATGATCTTAATCTGGATTACGTTATCAACAAATGCAATATTTTTTGTATTATGTGGGGTGCTGGTTCAGGAGCTAATGGTATCGTACATATCTCTACAAATCCAAATGGGGGGGTCGATTCCAAAGATGATTTAGGCTGGTTAAATAACACTATATATAATTATTATATGAGCCTTAAAAACAAAACCTCTTTATAAGATTCCAGAAGCCTGACTTGAAAAATGTTCTAACAGTTTTTGCAATAGTTTTATCCTTTCAACTATGCTCTTCGCTTCTGCAAAGTAGGCAGAAGTGACAGAGGCTGAAGGCCGAATTCAGGAACTTTTTCATGAAGGCTCTTAGAACCCGTTTGAAAAACCTAATTCTACTGCAAAACCGCCTCATTGGCGTCTGTTTTGAGAAAATTTTCGTTAAATAGGCTCGCTATTCGCCTTAAATTTTCTCAAAAATCCGCTCAACGAGATCGATTTTTCGCCACGAACCATCTTTTCCAAACAGGTTCTTACACCGTGGCCAATGGCGATTGTTCAACAATGGCATCTCCTGTAGCTTCAATTGCTAAAGGAACTTTTTCTTCAGCAGCCGAATACTTGATAAATGCAATACCACGTTGTTTGGCGTCACTCTCAATACTGCTCAAACTGGTAATAGAGCCCACCTTCTCTTCCCCAAGAAATAATTCTTGTTCTGGTTTCAGTTGGAGAGCGACAGGAACTCTGATGGCTACCGATTGCCAATTTGGGTGTCCAAGGTTGTACATGCGAGCATGAGTTTCCTGGCCCACGTAACATCCTTTCGTGAAAGAGATGTGACTCAGCAATGAAGCTTCCTGGGGAAAATTATCACGGGTATAATCCACCCATACACGCGGAATTCCAGCATCGATCCGAACCTGATCCAGTGCTTCAAAGCCAACCAAATCGGTATGTTCTGATTTTTCCAGCAAAGCGCGAGTCCAGTCCAGATAAATGCTCAAAGGCACGATATTCACAAAACGTGGAATATCGCCTAAAGGATAAGATATGGAAAGAACGGATTTCTTTTGAAAATTCCATTGGAAATTGTTTGCTGCATATCCCAATTCCTGCAAGGCCGTCAGCCCTTCAGGCCCCAAAATATCGCAACGGATTTGATCGGGGTGCAGTAAATTCATTTCAAGATCTTCCTGGATATGAAAATGATCCAGGTAACTTCTCACATAAGTCCCCTCTCCTGCATTGGTCAATACGATATAAGTGTCCTTTGCCTTTCTGAGTACTTCAATATGGAATAAAATTTTTCCCTTATTGTTGGACAAAAGATTCGGCTGGATGTGGCCAATCTCAATCAGACGGATATCATTGCTGACCAGCCCCTGTAAAAATTTTTCGACATCGGGTCCCTCCAGCAAAATCAGGTTAAAGGCTTTCAGGTCCAGGAGTCCTGCCCCTGTCTGGATGGTTTTGATTTCTGTGATCAATCCCCTTCCATAGCTAAGAGGAAGCGAGGCTCCTTCAATGTCCCTCAGTTCACCGTCATATTCTCCATGCAACGAGTCAATTGCTGTATAAGTATCCATGATGTTTGTTAGGTGAGAAGTTAATTGAAAAATTGAGTGAGTTTAATAACTAGACGAAGATTATATTGTAGTAAAGTTCTGGAAAAAATCAATTTTTGAAAGTGAACTGGCAAATGGAGAGGGAGTATATAGGAGAGGAACTGGACGGAAATGGCCGTCCAGCTGAAATTATCCAACAAAAAGCATTCCAATCAAAAAGAAAACGACCAGGAGGGCTAAAGTCAATTTACGATGATCGCCATAAGCAGGATCTTTCAAAAATGACCCCAGTGCCTGAGACGCTTGCATAAAAACATCATTTTTTACGGTGGTATTCATAGTTCTCCTTGCTTAAATCAGAAAATTTCAGTACTCAGTTAAATAGAAGTATTGCAAAAAATGCTTATCCATTGCTAAGCAAAAGACATACCAGCCTTGAATCATTTATAATCACACTGCAGGAATTGATGGGGATTTCATTAAAAAACTTTTCATTAAAAGCAGAAGAAGCGTTGATTTACGCCCAGCAGTATGCCAAGGAGCACCAACATGAAAAAGTTGAGCCAGAACACCTCTTGTACAGTTTGCTGATCCAGGAAGATGGAATCACCGAACCATACCTGCAAAAAACAGGAGCCAGCCCTGTTCTGGTGCAAGAAGCCATCCAAGCCCATTTGGAATCTGTCCATTCAGCAAAACATACATTAGAGCAAGTGTATATTTCTCGGAATTTACACACGGTCATCCTTCGTGCTGAAAGGGAGGCTCTCCTGCAATCAGAAGATTTTGTCAACCCGGAACACTTACTACTGGGAATTATTCTCCATAAAGAAGGAGCGGCCCATGCTATCTTAACATCCCACGGCGTTTCTGCAGAAGCCCTGCAACAGCAATTTTCAAGAACAGCCCAAAAAGAACAAGCCATTGTACGAGGAGCACCACCCTCGGTCACCCATCCATTCCAGGCCTATTGTGTGGATATTCTGCAATTCGCACGAGACAACAAACTTGATCCGGTCATCGGGCGAGATGAAGAAGTCCGTCGTGTGATCCAAATTTTATCACGACGTATCAAAAACAATCCTGTTCTAATTGGAGAGCCAGGAGTGGGCAAAACGGCCATTGTGGAAGGATTGGCCCATCGCATCACATCAGGAGATGTGCCTGACCCTTTGAAAGACAAAAGTCTGCTGAGCCTGGATATCGGATCTATGGTAGCAGGAGCCACCTATCGTGGAGAATTTGAAGCACGTTTAAAAAATTTACTCAAAGAAATAGAAAGTACCTCAGGAGAAATCATCTTATTTATTGATGAATTGCACACATTGATAGGAGCCGGCAAATCAGAAGGAAGCCTGGATGCCGCCAACATCCTGAAACCGGCCTTAGCCCGTGGAAAACTCCATTGTATTGGAGCCACCACTATTGATGAATTTAAAAAGCATATGGAAAAAGATGCTGCCCTGGTTCGTCGGTTTCAACAAATTTTGGTGAAAGAACCAGACATTGAATCGACCATTGCCATGCTCAGGGGGCTGAAAGATCGTTATGAGCTGCACCATCAGGTCAAAATCAAAGACTCTGCTCTGATTGCAGCGGCCACCCTTTCTGCACGTTATGTCACTGAACGGTTTCTCCCCGATAAAGCCATTGATCTCATTGATGAGGCTGCTTCGGTTTTACGAATCCAGATTGATTCTCTTCCCACCGAAGTGGATCAATTGGAACGCAAAATCATGCAACTCCAAATCGAACAAGCCGCTTTACGAAAAGAAGAAGATTCTGCCTCCTACAAACGCTTACAACAAATCCAGCAGGAAATCGCCAGCTTGAAGGAAAAAAGTCAACAGATGAAGGAAAATTGGCAGGATGAACGAAGGCGTATGAAACAACTCCATACCCTCAAAGAAACGGTGGAACAAACAAAAATTGCAGAACGGGAAGCGCAACGCAAAGGCGACTTGGAAATGGCTGCTCGCTTGCGTTACGAAACTTTAGATAAACTGGAAAAACAGCTTCATTCGGCCAATCAACAAATGAAATTTCATGGGGAAGAACCTCTTTTAAAAGAGGAAGTGGATGAAGAGGACATTGCGCTCATTGTTTCCCAGTGGACTGGGATTCCCATTGCCAAAATGCTGGAAGAAGAAAAACGCAAACTGGTCAAATTAGAGCAGGAACTCAGCAAACACATCATTGGACAAAATGAAGCACTGGCCAGTGTTGCCAATGCCATTCGACGAGCACGTGCAGGTATCCAAGATCCCAATCGTCCCATCGGCTCTTTTATTTTTCTAGGCAGCTCAGGCGTTGGTAAAACCGAACTGGCCCATGTTTTAGCCCAATTTTTATTTGATGATAAAAAATCCATCATTCGCTTCGACATGTCCGAATACATGGAAAAACATTCCACTTCCCGATTGATTGGTGCTCCTCCCGGTTATGTCGGTTTTGAGGAAGGAGGTGCGTTGACAGAAACCATTCGTAGACGCCCTTATGCCGTTCTGCTGTTTGATGAGATCGAAAAAGCCCACCCGGACGTATTCAATCTTTTTCTACAAATCCTCGATGATGGTAACCTCACCGATAGTCAGGGACGATCCATCGATTTCAAGAACACCCTGATCATCATGACCACCAACCTCGGCCATGAATACATCCGACAAGCCGAGGAAAACCGGCAGGACACCGAACTGGCCCAGAAGATCCAGGACGAACTCTTGCAGCACTTCCGCCCGGAATTCCTGAACCGTGTTGATGAAATTGTTGTCTTCCGGAATCTTTCTCTGGCCCATATTCGGCAAATCTGCATGCTACAAATTGAGGAGCTGCAAAAACGTTTGAAAGCCCAGCAAATCAGCTTACATTTGACAGACAATGCTCAGATGTACCTGGCTAAAAAAGGACATGATCCGGTTTTTGGCGCACGTCCCCTCAAACGAACGATTCAACGTGACATTCAAAACGTCATTGCCAGTAAATTGCTGGACGGCACTCTGAAATCCGGCAGCCGCCTGACCGTTGATATCCAGCAGGGGCACCTCACTTTTACTGCCAATTAAAAAATAGTTTGAGGGCCATCCATTTCAAAAAATCTATTTTTGTCTTATTTTCTGAGGGTTTGACCTGTCAGTTTTATGGGGGCACCACACTTTCTTCAACAGCCTTCACTTCAAGCCCTACAAAGAAAATCCTGGCGATTGAATTCTCTTTCAAAACTGAATTGTTTGGTCAGTTGAGACATCACGAAACCATTCTGAATCAACTGTTCGATCACCTGATAATTTTGATTCGCATCTTTCAGATGAAGCAAACGGCGGATTTTACCGTAATCACTGGCAATATTGGTGTCTATGAGTTCTTCTGGATATTGCTCCTCCATATTTTTCTTCAAATTCTCTTATACCAGTAAGGGTATTTTTCAAAAACTCTTTTTGTGTACTTTCTGGTGTACTGGTATCGATTCGGCTGAACTCAAATTTAAGCACATGGTAGGTATTGGCCCTGGGGGTGGGTTGTTGGCCAATATAAAATGAGCCAAACAGGGGGGAAAAACGGTCCTTGTGTTCCAACCCGTAGTAGTAACTGAGCATCGAGACAAACAACGATTTGCCAAAACGCCGAGGACGCAGAAAAAACAAATAAGGGGCGGGTTCGTTTTCTAATTGCTCAATATAATGGGTTTTGTCCACATAATAATACCCATCTTCGATCAGACGGGCAAAATTGCTGATACCATAAGGAAGTTTCACTTGATTTTCCCCATTCGTGACTGTCTTTTGGAAATTCGTGTGCTGGTCTTGTGGCTGTCATCACATACCTGACTGAATACCTTATCACTTTTTCATGTTACTTTGTAGGGTGATTTAGCCAACTCAGTAATCTTTTAAAGCATCACATCATCCACCTCTGCCTTCAGTTTGCATAATATAAATGATTTGGGTATAATATTTTTAAAAATCTCCTCAATCTCTCATTTTTTAGAGGATTGAAATAGGTTAAAATAAAATTCAACTTTTAGGAAAAAAATTCTTTGTGCTCTCTGTGTGGGGTGGTCTTCCATATCTGTGGCTGCCTTTTTGGTTCTGGCTTGTCCAAGTTAGGATATCAGAAGCATACAAAACCAGGTAATTCTATGTTGGAACACACCGTATCCCTCAATGACAGCGAATATCAGTTGGTACAAAAAGTGTTAGAGTTGGTCAGAAAGTACGGTCAAGGAGTTGTTGAACAAATTTCTGATAAAGTCGCTCAACAAGAAATTGTGGCAGATTTATATCGTAATGATAAAATCACGTTCAATCAGGCTCACGACCTGTTCAACCATAGCACGTGGCAAGAAACCGCAAAAGTTTTGGAAGGATTGGGATGTGAATTGTATTATGATGAAGATGATCTTAATAATGACAGAGTAACCCTACAAGCCTTTCGTCGAGAAAATCCCGTCAAATGTCACAAATAGTTTCAAATACTTCCCCCATCCACTATCTGATCTTAATTGGGGAACAGGATCTGTTACCGCATCTCTACGGAAGGATTATAATACCAAGTGCTGTTTTCATGGAATTGACACATCAAAAGACCCCAGAGATTGTCAGAAAATTTGTTCAAACAACACCAGAATGGCTTAAAATACAATCTGTAGAACAAACAGATGCGTCACTGTCACATTTGGATGCCGGAGAACGAGAAGCTATTATGCTTGCGAAAAATATACAAGCAGGCTTGTTGTTGATTGATGAGAAAAAAGGAAGAAAGGTCGCAGACGAACATGGGTTAAACTACATTGGAACGTTGGGAATTCTGGAAGATGCGGATACCTTCCAAATGGTAGACTTTCCAGTCGCAATTCATAAGTTACAGCAAACCAATGCTCGCATTTCCCCCAGTTTGATACAAAAATCACTGCACAGGCATTATTCAAACATAGCAACTTCCTAGGATGTTAGAACCAACAACATTGTTCTCCTGTCCCTTATTCGCGGATTATTACTCAAATAAAAAACAAGGTATAAAAGATGAATATGGAGAAACAAATCTATCCAGTTATACAGGGCTAGCACATATAAATTTTTTCATTTGTAATATCAAAGCTTTATAATGATATGCCCCTTATGGGTACTTGATTGTAAGTAATTGATAATAAAGATATTAATTTTTGATATGCGCTTGCCCTTTCCAGTTATATTATCTGAGAAAGTTCTCTAAAGATTTCCCAAATCAAAAAGATATCAAAATAATCTGGCCGAATGCACATTACTCCAGTATAAGAATGACACCATGCTTGTTCCTTTCCATACTATTCATAGTATTAGATTTTCAGAGGACAAGAAAATAGAACTATCAAAGTAGATGAAAATCTCACAAATCATTGACTTGAAATGAACGGAGAGACTTGAAAAAATTGTGACCATGATCAAAGAGAATCTTCATTAAAAAAATAGGAATCAGGCAAAAACTAACCTTCACTCTTTTGAAGAGTTTACCAGGAATTGGGAACAAAAGATTGTATGAAGAGAACAGAAAGTAAAGAAATTGTAGCCCTACTTTTTTCTGATTTCAAAGGCTATTCAAAACTTACAGAAGATCGGCTCAAAATAGAAGTCGATCATATCAATGAGGAATTAAAACGTAACTACTTAACTCCTGAGAACCATATCTTTCACAATACATGGGGAGACGCTTTTTATATTTGTAGCAGGAGTTACAGTGATCTCGCTGAAATTGCTTTACACTTTCGTGACTATGTTCAAACCCTCAATTGGCAGGAACGTGGCTTTCCCAATGATTTAAAAATTAGAATTGCTCTCCACACATCGGAGGTGCGCATTCTTCGAGAAGGAGGACAAATTAAAAATGTGGTAGGCGTTGGGGTTGACAAGACAGCTCGTATTGAACCTGTAACCCCACCCAATGTTGTATATTGTTCTCGTGCATTCTATGACCATTTATCCTCCCTTCCTCATTCAAACTTTCTTTGCTATGAACAAGGAGAACAGCCTCTTGCTAAGAATTATGGCACAATGGAGCTATTTTCTGTCCAATGGAAACATGAAGGCCAACCTGTCAATAATTCAGAAAATACTTCAAATCAGAAAGATGCCGAAGAAAAAGTTTCGAGAGTTCCCACCTCTTTCCCAAAGGATTCTGAACAGGCAAACAATGAAACTCCGCAGACCATCCATCCTATTTGGCAAGAGTCCGATTTGCATGTAGAACGCTGTATTTCACGTTCGCTCAGACGTTATCAAGAAGACTCAGACACATTCATTCCTTTATTTCTCAGGGGCGATTCAGCCAATCTTCCTAACATTCATGTTATCCCTGCAACATTGTTGTGGAGTCATCGTGGGCCGATTCAAGACATGCCAGATGGACAACTTGATTCGCAATCTACTATCGAAGGGAAAGCGGCTCTTTTAACAGAAGTTGTTGATAAGCGCTCCATCTTGGTTCTACGTGGCGATCCAGGTACTGGCAAAACAACTTCATGTCGATTTCTAGTTCATCGTCAAGCACAAGAATTTTACTCAGCACAAAAAGATGATCTGATTCTTCCTCTTCCAGTCTTTGTCGAGCTAAAGAGGTTCCAGTTAGAAGCTGGGGAAGAGCCGTTTAGTGCCCTTGCTAAATTGATTGCCTGGTCCTTACGAGAAAATGGTGCTTTATTCCCCGAATATCAGCCTGATACGAAAGATGGAAAGCGATGGTTAGCACAAGCTGAGCATGAACACCCACTTGCATTATATTTGGATGGTCTGAACGAAGTTCCTGCTGCCTTCAAAAATCAAGCAGAAATAGCACTCAAGCAGTTGGCGGAAAATTTGCGAGGAACCCAAAGTCGTATTGTCATAACCACTCGTCGTTACGGCTTTGAGACCTGGAAACTCAATCTCCATGTCTATGATCTACAACCTTTACAAGAAGCCGCTATCCTGCAATATCTACAAATTCGATTAGAATGGGATACCGAAAGAGTGGAAACGCTTTACAATGAACAATTGGGAGCTCGCTTGCGGTTGCAATCCAGTAATCCGCTATTGTTAAACTTGTTGTGTGAGGTCTTACGCCAAAACCCGGATCATCTTCCAACAAGCCGAGCTATCTTGTTTCGAACCTTCGTGCAAGGATTGTTAGAACGTTGGGAACAAGATGCCAAAGATAGTGATTTTGGACAACGTAATTTCTCTCCCAAAGAAAAACAACAAACCCTGGAACGCCTTGCCTTTCACATGCAGACTGCTGGGCGGGTAGTTCCCCTTGTTGAAACACAAAGATTGTTTTCTGAAGTTTTGAATCTACCCTCAGAGCAGGCACGTCTTCTCCTTGAAGAGATTTGCACCAATGAATTGCTGATCCAACGAAACGATGCGGTCGAATTTTCCCACCATACCTTACAGGAATATTTCTGTGCTTCTGCATTGTATCATCGCTGGAAACAAGAGCCTACTCCAGGGAAGTTAGACTGGACTCCAGATTTTCACCAAGCTTTAAAGGACGTGCATTGGTGGGAACCTTTGGCAATGGCTGGAGGTTTATTCAATAACAATGAGTTGGAACATCTTGTTCAACAAACTTCTGACAAACCGATCCTGACTGGCATGATTTTAGGGAATGCCAGCCCGAGAACTCCTGGAGAGTTCAGCTTTTTGCGTCATGCTGCTTCTCAAGTAAAGTCAGGCATTTGGCTAAGCATCTTGCTCACACAAGCAATGTTAGTTTGCATTACCTCAGTCTGTGCTGCGATTACCGCTGGTGGTTGGTGGATTAAAAATCATGGAGGATTTGGGTGGTGGTTATCCGTTATGAAAGTGGACCGTTTGGAAGGTATTCCTGTGTTTCTTGGTCTAGGAGGAGTGGTGTGTGCAATCAGTTTAGGGATTTGGAGAATCAATTATTTTTCTGATACACTTCGTGCTCAACATGACAAATTACTCAATTACTGTTACGCTCGCTGGCTTGAACCGTGGTTATTGGCTCTATTTTATACCCACAGTGAAACTTCTGAAAAGCAGCTAGAACAATTACTGGGAGAATATGGAACTCGCCGTTTTATTGATGAATCGTTACGAGCACGTTTAAGAGCTTTTACCACTCGTGCTCTCAATCAAGAAATTGATGTATTGTTGGGACAACTAGATCAAGCACATAAACGAACAACAACAATTGCAATTTTGTCTCTAGACTTTGATCCAGTACTCGCTCAGGAGTTGTTACAAAACTTATCTTCACAATCTCCTTCTCGTCAAAGAGCAGAAATCATGCTCTATCAGGAGTGGATACAACGTCATGAAATGGCGAGAACGGGTCAGAAAGGAGAAAGTTTTTTACAAACTCTCGAAAATTTTGTTCACAACCGTAACCAAAACTATGTATTACGCCGAGAACTTGCAAAAGTCCTTCGTAACAGCGGCTACTCACAAATTCGAGTTGAGTGGAATTTTGCGTGGATAGAACATTTGGTGAAAACTATTTTCAAAAGCGTATTAGCTCTACCCAAAATACCCCAGTACATGTGGTGTGGAATTATGAGTATTCCATATGTGGTAATAGAGTTAATTTTAGCATCACCTATTGATATTTTCCCGAAGCTAAAAGACAAGCTGGAAAGAGTATACATTAATATTCTTTCTTGGTTCACTCCATTGATTTTGTTTCCTTTGTCCAGACCGTTGCCAAAAATTAGTGTGAAAGTTTTACACGCGAAAATAAAGATTCTAACGTTAAAAAATGAGTCCATAAAGGCCGAAAGGCTTGCCCATTATAGTCTCAAACATTTTCCAAATGTAGGCAGAAGTTGGAAAATTTTAATTGATCTTTTGATTGATACGAAACGTGTTGATGAAGCAGAAAAACTACTAGAACAAGCTTTACAAAAATTCCCTAAGGATATTGACTTACTTATTAGCAAGGGAAATCTAGTCTATAATTACTTTGAAGATTATCCCAAAGCAATCCAAGCTTATCGCTCTGCCTTAGAATTGGAACCTGATTCTGCAGTTACTCTCAGTAATCTTGCTAGTAGCTTAAGATTGAATTGTGAATTCGAAGAAGCAGAACAAATAGCTCGTCGGGCTCTGGAACTAGAACCCGATGGGGCTACAAGTTGGCTGAGATTGATTAATGTTTTGATTGACATGAAACGTATTGATGAAGCAGAAAGTCTAATAGAACAAGCTTTGCTGAAATTTCCTAAGAATACATTCTTACTTGTAGCCAAAGGGAATCTGCTCAACAATTTCATTGAAAACTATCCTAAAGCAATCCAGGCCTACCGTTTGGCTCTAGAATCGGAGCCTGACTCTGCAGTTACTCTCATTAATCTTGCTAGTAGCTTAAGATTGAACGGTGAATTCGAAGAAGCAGAACAAGTGGCTCGTCGGGCTCTGAAACTAAAACCCGATGGGACCACAAGTTGGCTGAGCTTGATTAATGTTTTGATTGATACGAAACGTATTGATGAAGCAGAAAAACTACTAGAACAAGCTGTGCAGAAATTCCCTAAGGATATTGGCTTACTTGTTAGCAAGGGAAATTTGTTCTGTGAAGTCGACGATTACCCTGAAGCAATCCAAGCTTATCGCTTTGCCTTAGAAATGAAGCCTTATGCCGCATTTCTTCACAGAAATCTTGCTGATAGCCTAAGATTAAATGGTGAATTCGAAGAAGCAGAACAAGAGGCTCGTCGGACTCTGGACATGGAGCCCAATGAAAATATAAGTTGGCTGAGATTGATTGAGGTTTTAGCGGATCAAGGAAAAAACGAAGAAGCAAAAGGGCTCTTAGAGCAAGGATTACAGCGATTTCCAAATTCAAGTGAATTATGGTGGAGACAATGTGATCATTTATTAATGATAGGGCAATATCAAACTGCTTGGGACAATTATGAAAAGGCTCGTTCACTTGCTGCTCATTTATCTCCTATAGAAGAAGAGCGGTGGGATTTATCCAAAGCAGAAATTTTACTCCAATTAGGGGATCATCAACAGGCATTGAGATGTCTAGAAAATATCAAAGAACCGATTGATTCTTCCTGGTATGCTTTCCTGCTAACTATTTCCAATCTTCACGAGCGTTGTGAAATAACAGATGATCCACTCATTGCTCGCTTGTCTCTATGGAAACAAGAAGTCCCTATTTCACAATTAGTGGTCGAATTACCAAACCTGCTTCCATTGCCCCAAACAGGATTTTCTCGAATTTCCCGGCAAACCTCATTGTATCTTGAATCCCAGTTATTCAATCGAGTGGATGAGAAAAAAGCAGACATCTTGTTACAACAAGCGCAACAACTTTCCCAGTTCGATCTTCAGTGTATCCAAGCATTGTGTGAACTATTCATCAATAGGAAAGAGATAAGATGAATTGGTTAGAAATATTATCTTGGTTGATAATTAGCTGGTTTTTGATTATAGGTATTGGCTTTGTAAGGAGTGATTGGCAAAATCACTCAGATAATCCAACTAGGATCTTTTTAGCTGATTTTGCAGGAATTTTTCTGATGCTTGGTATTATCTTCGGAGGAATGCCTGTCTGGATAAGCAATGTAATAAACGTAGACTCTAAGCAAGAATCTCTCATGCAAATTGTAGAACTTCCTGCTGGGATCGGTAAAATAGAACGAGGAGATTTTGTTAGGATCCAATCTCAAGATGGAAACAATCTTTTCCAAAGATTGATTGGACTGCCCCATGATCAATTCAGCATTCATCAAGGAATCGTACATGTGAATGGCATTGCTCTTGGGAAATCTCCAGATGCTTTTTTGCCTGTAGTTGGGGAATGTGAAAGTGTCAGGGTGCCTCCAGAGAGTGTTGCCACAATGAGGGGGATAGGAACAGAGTCGATTTCTTGTCAAGACATTGCTATTCGTCCCATCGACAGTGTCGTTGCTCATTGTTGGTTTGTGATTTGGCCATTTTCTCAAAATTGTAAAGTTTCCACCAACGAGATTCCTCCTCCAAAAGACATCGCTCTCTCATCTGAGCTTTGAATATGAGCAGCAATTCTTGATGCAGCTATCTCTCATTGCGTAACCTGGAGCTTCTAAGAACCTGTTTGAAAGTCATTCGATGCGCTTCAACATCAAATGAATCATAGCAATATAGACCGTATTTTCAGAGTTGTTGGCTTTTCGTTCATAATCGATATTTAATCTTCGATACCAGCCAAACCATGAAAAAGTACGCTCAACAATCCAGCGTTTAGGAATGACCTGAAATCCTGTTGCTTGAAGGTTAACAGAGATCTCCAGTTCGCATTGAAAACGATTCCAGAGCCAAAGAGCCAACTCTCCACGATAACCCCCATCAGCCCAAATAAGCTGGATGGTATAAAACCAGAAAAACATGGTTTCTAAAAGAGCATAGGCTGCTTTAGAGTCAGAGACATTGGCATCGGTGACTTTAACCATGAGAGGGATTCCCAAAGTATCGACAGCACCATGTCTTTTGTGTCCCTTGATTTTCTTGTTTCCGTCAAAGCCTCGAGTTTGAGCTAACTCGGTGGTTTTGACCGATTGACTATCAATCATTGCCGCACTGGGCCCAGGATTTTTACCAGCGTTGATTCGAGTTTCCTGATGTAAAAAGTGATGGATCAGAAACCAAGTACCCTCTTTACTCCACTTGTTGTAGTAATAATAAACACTTTGCCAAGGAGGAAAATCATTCGGAAGCATTCTCCACTGACAACCGGTTGTCACCACATATAAAATGGCGTTGATGATCACTCGAGGATCCCATTTACGTAAGTGTGCTCCTCGCGATGAAGGAGCAGGAAGATACTTTTGAAGGTTTTCCCATTGTTTATCGCTTAAATCACTGATATATCCTGATTGTTCCATGCTCGTTCCTTGTGATAAGGTTATTCATTTTTCCCAAAATGAAAATGGCATGGGACGCTATTAAATGTGAAGCTTAACTTATTTCAAACAGGTTCTAAGAAATTGTAACTATCAATAGTTCTTTGGTTGGTGATTTAATTGATCTTTGTGATGAGTTGAGGGAATTTAACGATTATTATGCTTTTTTGTGTGATGCCTATGCATCGATTGTTTACCACTCTGAGGAGGAAGAAATTGAAATGAGCACTGTGAGAAGGATCAGGCGTACCTCTAACTGGATGAAACTCAGAATGGAGGAAATTAACACCAATCTGAAGAAACTACAGGAACAATCCCTTGCGGACACAAAAGAAAAGTAAGATTCACCCCAAGCAAAAAACTGTCTACAAATCAGTTTCAACGAGCTACCCAGGAATAAGGTTTGTGCTGATTGACAAATCCCTGAATCTTCATGAAGTCACTGGTGGGGAGTTGGCAGATGTTGTTTTCACACACATAGGTGGTCGGTTTTCCTTTCAGCATCGGTTTATTGAAAAGGAGAGGAATGGTGGTACCCTTTTGGGATTCTTCTTCAACCGGCAGTCCCACAGCCACCACTTGATTGGGAAAAAAATGACGATGCAAGTAACCAACGACTTCCTGGGTGGCTGGATGATGGGGAGAACCGATCACCGCTACTTCTTTAGAACGGTCCAGTAAATAATCCAACGCAATCAACATGCCGGAATATCCTGTTGGCAAATTGAACATCCTCAAGCCATCAGCACTGATCACCCGTGCTGCCTTTTGTTTAAATTCCTGGTTGAGCGATAAGTCGGTCAGTTGTAATAAATTCAAGGCTGCTACTGCATTTGCTGCCGGCAAGGCTCCATCGTGCATGACTCTTTTTCTTTGCAACAAAGAAGCATCTGAAGCATCACTAAAGTAATAACTGCCACTGGATTCGTCCCAAAACAAAGCATCTTGATGTTTTTGCAAAGCAACTGCGGTTTCATACCAATAACGATCAAAGTCACTTTGGTACAGCATCAAGAGTCCTTGAATCAAGAAAGCGTAATCATTGAGATAGGCATTGTGATTGGCAGCACCAGCCCGCCATACCCTAAAAAGCTTACCATCTGCTGTTCTCAAGTTTTTGAGTAGAAAATGGGCAGCCTGGCGAGCCGCATCGAGATATCGGGCTTCGCCCAATACTTGATAAGCCTTGGCAAAGGCGGTGATGGTCAAGCCATTCCATGCGGTGAGGATTTTATCATCCAGTCCAGGACGTATCCGGGCAGAACGGATCTTGAATAATTTTTCACGCGCACGCACCAGAACAGGGTCGGTGTTGTCGGGTAACTTCTGCCCCATTTTCAGGAAAAAAGCATTGGCGTTTTCTACGGCCTTCATACCGGCGTTTCGTTCCAACTCTTTGACACGTTCTTCCGGATTGAAATTACCTTCTTTGGTCACGTGGTAAGTTTGAGCAATGATGTCAAATTCTGCTTTGCTCAAAACTTTTTTGAGTTCCTCTTCATGCCACACATAGAATTTTCCTTCTGTTTTTTCACTGTCGGCGTCTTCTGCTGAATAAAATCCTCCCTGGGCATGAGTCATGTCACGCAAAATATAATCAAGAATGCCTCGTGCTACCTGAGAGTACTCCACATGCTGGATAATCTGGAAAGCTTCCAGGTAATTGACAGCCAACATGGCATTGCTGTACAGCATTTTTTCAAAATGGGGAATGTGCCAGTACTGGTCGGTGGAATATCGATGAAACCCTCCTCCCAGTTGATCGTACATGGCTCCACGCGCCATACCATCCAAAGTTTTTTGTGTCATCACCAGTGCTTGGTCATCACCAGTCCGTTTGTAAATCCTCAAAAGCAAACCCAACTGCATGCTGTGAGGGAATTTAGGACTTTCTCCAAACCCTCCGTATTCAGGATCAAAATCATTTTTGCTGTCTTCTAAAAATTGTTGGAAGATTTGATCTTCCGGCAACACCATTTTGAGAAATCCCTTGTCTTCCTGTTGCTCCAACCAGGCAGATACTTGTTGCGTCGTTTCTGCTATACGTTGGCGGTCATTTTTCCACACCTGGCCTATTTGCTGGAGGATTTGCATGAATTCTGCTTTGGGAATAAAAGACGCTCCCATGAAAGGAACCAAATCTGGTTCCATGAACACCGTCAAAGGCCAACCTCCATGCCCACGCATGGCTACCACAATATCCATGTAAATTTGGTCCACATCAGGGCGTTCTTCTCTATCCACTTTGATGGCAATGAAATGTTCATTCAAAATCGTGGCAACTTCTTTGCTGGTAAAAGAGTCGCCTTCCATCACATGGCACCAGTGGCAGGTCGAATAACCAATGGATAAGAAAATCGGTTTATTCTCCCGGCGGGCCGCTTCAAAGGCTTCATCTCCCCAGGGATACCACCAGATGGGGTTGCTGGCATGCTGCAATAAATAAGGACTTTTTTCATGAATGAGCCGATTGTATTGCTCTTGTTTTTCAACAGCCCATCCTGTCCCAACAGACAACAACAGCAATAGCAACAATGAAGATAAAATATAAGAATGATACGCAAGCTTGGATTGCTTTTGGATGCACATGAGAGGTTGTTTCCTTATTTTATATTTCTGATTTTTTGTCTGTGGTTATCATATATGGGATTCGACAGCATTGCAATGAAAAGAGATGCATTTATTTATTGACGTAACACACCATCAACGATATTTTTATCAGTTTATTCTTCAATCATTCCTCAATTTTTTCAAATAAATGAAAATGAAACACTTCACTCACTCATGGAAAATACCACGCCAGCTATTTATCGTTTTATTTTTAACAGGATGGATGGCCATTCTCGTTCCCAGTATTCTTTTTGCTTCCCAGCCACTCCGTTTTTATCAAGGGTGGGGTGGGGATTTCACCCTGACAGGGCATGAAAATGCAAATATCCATTTGAAAGATTATCGAGGAAAGGTAGTCTTGATCTACTTTGGATATACCTTTTGTCCGGATGCCTGTCCGACCACTTTAGTGGATTTGAAACAGATTATGAAACAACTGGGCCAACAAGCCGACCAGGTTCAAACGGTTTTTATTTCCTTTGATCCAGAACGAGATACTCCGGAACGTCTCAAAGAATTTATCACTCACTTTGATCCTTCCTTCGTGGGGCTAACTGGAAGTGAATCAGCCATTAAAAAAGTGGCTAAACAATACGGAATCCGGTATTTTCGAGAAAAAGTTGAATCTGCAGGAGGGTATTTTTTTGCTCACACCGATTATACCTTTTTGGTGGATAAACAGGGACGTTTGCGGGGGCGCTTCAAAACACAACAGGAAGCCGATAAACTGATGTCTGGCATACAACAGCTCATTGCTGCTACTGATTAGGCCCGAAGAATCAAATGGAGACTTTACCTTTTGAATAGATTCAACAACAGTAAAACGCCCTTGTAAGGGAAAGTTCAAATCAAATTATGATGACCATAAGTTCTTTCCGCTAAGTTCCACCTTTAATCTTTTAATAAGGAGTTTCAATGAGAATCAACAATTTATTTTTATTACTTGTTATTATATTATTCACTGTTTCTTGTGGCGAACTGAAAGAAATCACTGGAATTGATGAGTTCGCAGAGGAAGAGGATAAAAAAGAAGACGACGAACTGAGTGGTCTCGACAAATTGCAAGCGCTGCAAGAAGAAGATCGAATTCGTTTGACCGGTTTTTTTATAGACGCAGCGGTGGAAGGAATCTCCTACAAATCCAGCTTTTCTGGAACGACAGACAGTAGCGGAAGATACTTTTATTATGCTGGTGACAACGTGAGTTTTCAAATTGGAGATATTAGCCTGGGAACTGTAATAGCTAAAACTCAGTTGACTCCAGTCGACCTGGCCAGTTCAGCAATCACTGATCAAAAGACCGTCAATATATTGCGTTTCCTGCAGACGTTGGATGATGATGGAGATCCCAGCAACGGGATTAAAATTCCTGCAGCTGTCAGTGCTGCGGCAGTTGGCATGTCAGTTAATTTTGACCAGACAACGACTGCTTTTGAAACGGCAGTGGCAACCGATATCAGCACCCTCACATCCAATCTTTCCATTGGCACAACCGGTTTGACTTCAGCTTCAGTGGCAGTCGCCCATTTCCAAAGCACGGTCACCACCAGTCAATCGACAGACAACCAGATTACAGCTGTAGAAAACGCACCAACGGATATCAGCTTGAGTTCAAGTTCAGTTGATGATGGTTCCTCATCAGGTACGACAGTAGGAACTTTCAGTACGACTGATACAGACAGTGGCGACGAGCATACCTATTCTCTGGTTTCCGGAACAGGCAATACCGATAATAGCTCTTTCAGTATTTCGGGTACCACTCTTTCGATAGCCACCAGTGTTAATTATTCTTCTCAAACTTCATACAGTATCCGTGTCCGCAGTACTGATTTGACAAGTCAGACTTATGAAGAAGCATTGACGATCAATGTCAATGGTATCGCTTTGAGTTCCAGCACCGTGGCCGAAAGTTCTTCTTCAGGCACTACTGTGGGGACCTTAACGGGAGCTTCCAACGGATCAGATGCTGTCAGTTTCAGTCTGGTTTCCGGAACCGGAAGTACGGATAACTCGTCATTCAGCATTTCAGGCAGTAACTTGCTGACAGCGGCCAGTTTGGACTTTGAAACACAAAGTTCTTACAGCATCCGTGTTCAGCTGGTCAATGCGATAGGAGGGACTTATGAACAAGTCTTGACAATAACAGTGACCGATGTCAGCGAATCGCCAACAGACATTGCTCTGAGCGCCAGCACTGTGGCCGAAAATTCTTCTTCTGGAACAACCATAGGAACATTGAGTTGTACCGATGCGGATTCCTCCAGTTTCACCTACAGTCTGGTTTCGGGCACGGGAGACACCGACAATGCATCGTTTTCGATTTCGGGCTCGACCCTTTCCACAGCCGCCAGTTTCGATTATGAAACCGCCACCTCAAAAAGCATTCGAATCCAGTGCTCTGATGGTTCCAATACCTACTCAGAAGCCTTGACCATTTCCGTCACCAATGTCAATGAAGCACCCACTGACATTGCTCTGAGTGCCAGCACTATTGACCTCACTTCCACGACAACAGTAGGGACTCTCTCGGCTACAGATGTCGATAGTGGTGACAGTCACACATTTTCTTTGGCCTCCAGTTCAGACTCTTTCAGCATCAGTGGCTCCACACTCAGTGCTGTGCAAAATGCAACTCCCACTGGTTCCAACAGCATCACGATTCGAGCGACAGATGCCTCTGGATTGACCTATGATGAAACGATAACCGTCACCGTGAGCAAAGCCCTGCTGGCAGGAGCGATTCAAGGAACCAGCCTTTCATTGGCCACTTCGGTGACCACTTTCGTTGGGGACGGCTCAAGAGCTACCACGGATGGCACAGGCACCGCCGCTGCACTGGATCGCCCCTTTGGCATCACCACCGATGGGACGAATTTATATGTGACTGAAACAGCCGATGGACATACCATTCGCAAGATCGTGATTTCCACAGGGGTGGTCACCACCTTGGCGGGGAGTGATGGGACTGGCACCTCTACAGATGGAACGGGCACCGCCGCCACTTTCAATCAGCCCAACGGAATCACGACGGACGGCACCAATTTGTATGTCAGTGAAGCTGGGGGGTCTATTATCCGACAGGTCGTGATTTCCACAGGGGTGGTCACCACTCTCGCCGGGGACGGGACAACTGGAAATACGGATGGCACCGGGACGGCTGCTTCGTTTGACAATCCCAATGGCTTGGTAATTGTCGATGGGAACTTGTATGTTGCTGCAGGCAATCTTGTCCGTAAAATTGTCATTTCCACCGGTGTTGTTACCACCTTTGCCGGAGATGGGACAGGCGCAACGACGGATGGCACAGGCACCACTGCTCAATTCCATGGTCTCAGGGGAATGACAACGGATGGTACCAATTTGTATGTGACCGAACAAAGCGGAAATGTTGTGCGCAAGATCGTGATTGCCACCGCAGTGGTGACGACCTTAGCTGGAGACGGAAACGCTGCAAGTACAGATGGCACAGGGACCGCTGCTTCGTTCAACGCCCCTCAACAGATCACGACAGATGGCACTAACTTGTATTTGATAAATGAAGGCAACCACTCCATTCGTAAAATTGTCATTTCCACCGGGGCGGTCACTACGCTTGCCGGAGGCACCCAAGGGGATGCTGAGGGGATAGGCACCGCTGCTCAACTCAAATTTCCAACCGGCATCACGACGGATGGCACCTATTTGTATGTAACGGACAGAAACAATAATAAAATTCGTATCGTTAGATAACCGCTAACAAGAAATCCCAACTCTTGAGAATACCCACTTGTCACAAAGTGGGTATTTCAATCCTCCCCTCTTATTCGTTGATCAAAAGGCTTTCCCGTTGAAGACTGATCAGTCTGTAACACTCTGAGGATTCTTTCCCATTCGAGAAAGAACTCTCCAGTGTTTTTAAAATTCTCTTATTTATCCTTTACTGCAATCAACAATATTTTTCAGGGAGGTGTGCAGTTGGCTGCATGAAAAGGAATTTCATTTCATTGGAAGCAGATCAATATAGGATTATAAGGACTAGTATTCAATAATGTTCAATCGATAAAATCTGTTTTAATCTGCGTCCAAACCTGACAGTTAATAGCGATAATGTTCTGGCTTATAAGGACCTTCTGGTGAAATTCCCAGATAGTCTGCTTGCTCCTTCGTTAAAACATCCAACTGGACTCCTAATTTCTCCAAATGCAGTCGGGCTACTTTCTCATCTAATATTTTCGGCAACACATAGACTCGATTTTCATAATTTTCTGCATTGTTCCAAATTTCTATCTGTGCCATCACCTGGTTGGTGAAACTGGCCGACATCACAAAGCTGGGGTGTCCTGTTGCACATCCAAGATTGACCAAACGCCCCTCGGCCAGTAAAGTCAAACGCTTTCCATTGGGCCAAATGTATTGATCCACCTGGGGTTTGACATTTTCCTTAGTAATCTGTGCATCATTTTCCAGGGAACTGACTTCGATTTCAATATCAAAGTGACCAATGTTGCAGACAATGGCCTGATCTTTCATGACATCCAAATGCTCACGACGAATGATTCCGCTGCAGCCAGTTGCCGTGACAAAGATATCTCCAAGAGGAGCTGCTTCTTCCATAGGGACTACTTGAAAGCCTTCCATCGCAGCCTGTAATGCACAAATTGGATCAATTTCTGTCACCAACACTCGTGCTCCTGCACCACGAAGTGATTGAGCACAACCCTTGCCCACATCTCCATAACCGGCAACAACAGCTATCTTTCCAGATACCATCACATCGGTTCCACGTCGAATCCCATCAATCAAAGATTCACGGCAACCATACAGATTGTCAAATTTACTCTTGGTTACAGAATCATTTACGTTGAAAGCAGGAATTTTCAATTCACCGGCTTCTGCCATTTGATAGAGACGGTGAACACCTGTTGTTGTCTCCTCCGAAACACCTTTAATGCCTTCAAGCATCTCAGGACATTTCTGATGGACATACCCAGTCAAGTCTCCGCCATCATCTAATAGCATATTTGGTCCCTTTCCTTCAGGCCACTCTAATGTTTTCTGCAAACACCACCAATATTCTTCTTCCGATTCTCCTTTCCAGGCAAAAACAGGAATATTTTGTGCGGCTATGGCTGCTGCGGCATGATCCTGTGTGGAAAAAATATTACAAGACGACCAACGAATTTCTGCACCTAAATATTGCAGCGTTTCAATCAAAACGGCTGTTTGAATAGTCATGTGCAACGAACCCGTAATACGAGCCCCTTGCAGTGGTTTGGTATCTCCATATTCTTTACGAAGTTCCATTAAACCTGGCATTTCATTTTCTGCAATTGCAATTTCTTTTCGTCCCCATTCTTGTAAAGAAATATCGGCTACTTTGTAATCACCCATAATGTTTCCTACCCAATAAAAGTTGTTGATTCTCCGCAGTAGCGGATTGTAAAAATAAAAACATTACAACAGATGTTTTATAAATGTTCAAGATTAAATCACTAAATGCGCATATAATGATTTATTGATTTAAGATAATTTTTATGAGAAAAACTTGAATAATTTCAATGTACAAGATAGGAGAATGCGGGGTTGGTCATATTTTCGACCAGTTGTACAAAAATGATTTCTCCTCCTTGGTAAGAGGGCGGGGCCGACCTTCGGGTAGGGGAGGTTGTCGGTTATAGCACCAACCCCTCCTAACCTCCCCTTGGCAAGGCATTGGTGTCAGGTTAAGAAAAATTGGTGCTTGTTCTCCCCCTTTAGCAAAGGGGGCTGGGGGGATTTGGTTGAAAATCCGTTCCTGTAAATCCCCCTAACCCCCTTTATCAAAGGGGGAACAGGCTTAACCTGACACCGATGCCTTGGCAAGGGGAGGAACAATTTCAGGCGGGCGAAAATATGATCAGGCCCGAGAATGCTGATAAATGGAATTATTTACAATTCGACCTCCAGGATAAAAATGATTTTAAAAAGGTTTAACCTGCTCCTGCCAGCAATCATATTCTTCCTGCTTACCTTTGGTTGTTCTTTTTTCTTTTTTGAGTCCACCCCTATAGAACAAGGGATTCCGCCTGCCACTTTAGAAGAGATTAACGTTCTTGCTCAACAGGTCAATGAGGCTTTGGAAAAACGGGAAGTCATAAAAAACACAACGCTTCAAAAGATGATTGATGAGGAACAGCATGGCGATTTTCGACTCCTTTATCGTGACTGGAAGGTGAAGCTTTTCAAAACGGGGGAAGTCAAACCGAAACCCAGCAATGTATTTTTTAATAGAATAGGCGAATCAGAATTTTCTTTAAAAGTCCCTGTCGGAAAATATGAAGTGAAAGGGATTCTCGTCGTCACTCGTAAAATCCCAGCCGTCCCACAGTCTTCGGATCAGCTGATTTTCCAGTTGCTTTTCAGTGTATCGGTGACATCATTATTATTGGCGTTCATTTTATGGATCAAAACTCGGAATATCGTCAAACCAATCGACCGTCTCTGTAAAGAATTCAGCATCTACCGCCGTAAAGAGGAAACAGGCCCGTTACCCCCTCGAACGGAGCTTAAGCGTCAAAGTCGCCTGGAGAGGCGTGTTGAAATTTTGGAATCTCTCTGGAAACAGTTTCAATCGATTCAGAATCAGTTGACAGAGAAACAGACACAATTGACCGAGAAAATCAAAGAACTGGAATTATCCGAAAAGGCAAAAGAGAAAACGATCCGGGAGTTAGAAATTGCGAAAGAACAAGAACAACGACTGGCAGAGTTGGGTTATGCTCTGGCAGAATTTGGGCACGACATTGGAAACGCCAATGGGGCTATTTTATCCTTTGTCACTTTATTATTCAAACTATTGGATAAAGAAGCCGTCACGGCCATGGACCTGGCACGCAGCTTGATGTTTATCCGGAGGGTCAAGATCGCTTCCACTACTATCAATGGATTGACCAGTGATATTTTAGAATTTGCAAAAGGAAAAACTGAGTTAAAAATCCGCACCCATAGTCTCCATGAGTGTGTTTCTCGTCTGGAGGTCAATCTGGGATTTATCGAGGATTTGCCAATCGAATATGAATTTTCCCAGGAAGAAGATGTCACCCTGAGTATTGATGACAGCAAAATCATTCGGGTGATCGTCAATTTAGTTAAAAATGCCTGGGATAAACTAGAAACCGAAGAGGATGCGTACATTCGCATTGCTTTTCTGCCAGATCAGTCAGGAGGAATAACCGTTACTGTAACCGACAACGGATATCCCATTCCCGATGATATACTGCCCAATCTGTTTCAGCCTTTCAAAACCCAAGGAAAAGACAAAGGAACTGGACTTGGATTAGCCATCTGCCAAAAAATAATTGATGCCCACGGAGGACGCATCGCTGCAGAAAATTTAACTGATCAAGCAGGTGTTCGTTTTTCCTTCTATCTGCCCAACTGTGTTATCCCTTCCCCTAATCAAGAGCCTGAACCTGCTGGATCACCACCAGAAAATACACACACCACCCATGCCTCTCTCACGGCTAATTGAGTAAATAACTCTCCGATTTTGCCCATTGTAAAGACCTCGTTGCCTGATTTTCTTCTTCTGCCAGCAACTCGTCCACTGCCAGAAAAAAGGATTGAACGGCCTGATCAACCCGGGTTTCTAAATCTGGTGAAAATTTTTGTGATATTCGTGTTTTAGATTCTAACATTTTCATAAATCATCCTTCCTTGTCTGATCATGTAATAAAATTGGGATTGGTCATATTTTGGGCCACTTGCACGTTCTTTTTTTATGCTTACAACCTCCCCTAACCCTCTTCCGCGTAAGGCCTCCTTGAAAAGGAGGGGAAATCGTTTTTTACAACTAGCCGAAAATATGACCAATCCCTAATACGAAGTTGCGTTTAAAAGTATACAATATGTCATCCTGACGGTACGCCGAAGCGGCTTGTCGAAGGATCTCTTTGAAATGATTGAGATTCTTCGC
>JANQHV010000172.1 GCA_028282505.1 SAR324 cluster bacterium
ACCCCTATTTACCTGTATCATAGAACTATATTCTGAAATTCTTTGATATGATTTATTTAATTACATGTCTTTAATTAAATGCTACTTCAATTTTGAACATGGCGATTCCGTATAGAACACTCTAAGTAGCCCACGCTGAGTAGGGTGCTAACAATCAGTGCAGATGGATTTTGAGGTGAGGGATCACACTTTATTGCACTTTTACATCTATATATTAGTTTCGAATTTCAATAAACCTTCAGTAGTAGAGCCCTCAAAACCAATGACCTAATCGTTGAAGTGCGACACGAAGTCTCATGATTGTATGTGCTGTACCCCTTGATTTATCAGGGATTATGGCACCTGGTGTATTCCCACCAGTCCTCTAGGCAGACATGCTACCGTCGCGCTGATGACGGGGTGTGAAGCTTTGCCGACAATGTACCGAAATGGGCTTGAATGGTGACAGGAGACCCCATCCGGAAACCCTATCTGGTTAAGAGCTAGGCGCCCCCGAGGTAAGGTCGTCAATCCGCCATATGGGGCTTCATATGGCAAGCTAACCGCAAGGCAAGCCGATGGAGGGGCGATGAAAGATGTTGGAAAAAGTAAATCCGAAGCCGGCCGCACCTTCTTGTAATGAGAGGGATAGGAGCATGAAACATGGCTCGACGCTAAATTCGGTTTTCACCGGAGAATGGCGTGCAGACGTCCAACGGGTGTTCCATTGCGAGAAAGTTTGGTGAACCCGAGGGACGGCCTTCCGCTTAAGGTGAGAAGGCAAATGACGGCGAAAGCTGGTGCGCTCATCGAACTTTTGGGGTATAAAGGCTGCAAATGTATATCGTGAAGGTTGTGATTCGTTGACAACTGGGACTCTCCACAAGGAAGTCTTTTGGAATGCTTGAGCCGTGTGAAGGCAAACTTTCAAGCACGGTTCTTAGGGGGGATGAGGCAGTAATGCCTCTACCCTACCCGATCGGAAAATTGGCGGCTCAACTCTGCATTATGAACAAATAATATGAGATTTCACTCATTGGCTATTATAATTGCGCTTCTATCTATCTGTGCGTCAGTTAAAGCAGAACAATTAAGGGTGGATCATGTTGTAATCGCTGTTCACAATCTTGAACATGCTGTTACTTCATACAGGAAAATGGGGTTTACCATCAAACCTGGGAGATTTCATAAGAATGGCCTTTTTAATTCTCACATTAAGTTTGCTGACAAAACCGGGCTCGAATTAATGGCTGTAACTATGGAACCAACCGACTCAATTTCGAATGCCTATTCAGAATTTCTACAGGCTGGAGAAGGTGGAGCTTACATTGCTTTTTCGGGAATTAAGATTCAAGCTATGCAAACTAAGCTGCACAAGCATAACATCAAACACGAAACAATCCGCAGCCGATTGTGGGATTACGTTGTTTTTCCTGAAGAGTCAGGAATAGATCATATCTTTTTCATAGAAAATCATAAATCTCATATTGAAGAGGAATGGGTATATAGACACGATAATGCTGTTACCGCTATAAAAAACATTTGGATTGAGGGCGGTCCTAACTTGGATAAACTGTTATTACTATTTGGTGCGTATCCATGTACGAATATTTCAACTCCTGATGGCTTACAAGGAACTGTTTACCGCATTGAAAATCAGGAAATTATTGTCGTTCCACCCAAGAAGCAGAATGTCCGATCACGTTTTTTAGGAGTCGGTTTAGAAAAAAAACATGTGACATTAAAAGAATATTACCCTGGTAAGCATGGAATTTTCGTTGAGTTTAACTCTAATGTACACTGCAACCAAACAATTCATAACAAGGCTAATGCAGCCAATATGAAAAGCCGCGCGGCTGATTAGCGACGTTCGCGGCGCAAAGAAACTCAGCAAGTTTTGACACCAGAGGAAAAATATCCAAATGCATTAGCGTGGATGATATTTATTGATAGACGGATTAATCTGGAATGTTAAGCAATGTTTGATATTTTGAGGTTTTAACCTCAAGTGATGAAAGAAGGATGGTAGGTAGATGATGCTTTTATTTTGGTTGGCACTCGTCATTCTCCTTCTTCTGATTGCCACATCTCTGGAAGTTGTTTGGGGAATGAGGAAAATGACGAATCTCAAAGATGTCCCACCTATACAACAGACAGACCCTCCAAGTGTTTCAATTATCATCCCCGCATGCAATGAAGCGAGTAGCATTAAACCGGCTTTGCAATCGATCATCGAACTGGATTATGCCAATCTGGAAATAATTGTCGTCAATGATCGCTCAACAGATCATACAGCAGCAGTGTTGCAGGGAATGCAAAATAAATATCCTAATCTCATACTCCATAACATTACCGAATTGCCTAAAGGCTGGATAGGTAAGAGTTATGCTTTGTATTCAGGTACTGAACAGGCCCAGGGAGACTATTTTCTCTTTACTGATGCTGATATAATGATGGAAAAAACTACTCTTGCCAGGGCCATGTCTCATGTGATCGACAATAACATCGATCACATGAGTATCCTTTTTGGCTCTACTGCTGAAGGAGGGCTTTTGAACACCTTGATTCTAGAGGTCGGAGGCTGTCTGATGCTACTATTCAAACCGTGGAAGGCCAAAGATAAATCAAGCAGCAAATACATGGGAGTCGGAGCTTTCAACCTTGTCAAATCTTCTGCATATGAAGAAATAGGAGGCCACTCTGCATTCGCCATGCATCCGATTGATGACATCATGCTCGCGAAAGTTTTGAAGCAGCGAGGCTTCACACAAGACGTCCTGCTGGGACAAGGATTTGTGCAGGTCAAATGGTATACCTCCGTCCGGGAATTTATCAATGGTTTAATGAAGAATACTTTTGCGCTGTATCAATTCAGAGTGATGAAGGTATTATTGAGTGTTCTTTTGATTCTCATGTTTAATGTTCTGCCATTGTGGGCATGCTATTTTACCTCTGGTATCACACGTGTACTTTTTGGAACTGCTGTTGCCATTCGTGTCTTGTCATTTGTGATTGTATTTTTGAAGTCAAACATGTCTCCCTGGTATTCCCTTTGGTCACTTGTGACTCCTTATATCAACATATACATCATTGCAAGAGCGACAATTACCACCATACTGAACAATGGAATTAGCTGGCGGGGAACTCATTATTCACTTGATGAATTGAAAGCCTCGTACACTAAAGATGTTTCCTAAAATTTTTACGTGAGTACATATGTATGACTAGCATGTCCGATTTTTCTCAACGATTTTCTTTGGGGTTGTCGTTGAGAAAAAGAAAGCAATAAAAACAATAAAATAAACTTTCACAGACTTCACATACTTCCTTCATATTTTCCTCATAATTCATTGTTACTTTATAAACACGTTTTCAATAATTCTAAATCATGAGTCTAGAGAGTCTAGAGTCGAGGGTCTGGAATTAAATCGGAAAACATTGTGAAATCATTGTTTTAAAGAATAAAAAATTCATCAACCTAATTTCTGGAGGTATTTATGAAATCTTTAGCTAAAAAATTTATTGTCACTGTTGCTTTGGTAGGATTGCTATTTTCTGGAGTTGCTATGGCCCAACCAGGATGGGGAGGTAAAGGTCACCGGGGAGGTGGTCCTGGGTACCATCAGATGGGAGGCGGAATGTTCGGAATTCCAGGCCTTCAACTGCGAGATGAGATGTACAGTGCACGAATTGAAGCGCTGGCCGAAGTAGCCAAACAGCCTGTCAAGACAATACAGGAAAAACTGGCGACCCAACCTTTTCCTTCTATTATGGAAGAATACAAAGTCGACCCTGATGCACTCCGTGTTAAAATGAAGGAAAAAATTCCTCAGGTCTTGAAACAAGCCACGGCAGCAGGAAAAATTACTGCAGAACAGGAAAAACTGTTGCTGGAACGTATGGAAAAGGCTTCTGCCTATGCAGGAAAAGGCTGGGGAAAACGAGGTTCTAAACGCAACTGTCAGTGGTAGTTCTGCTGTTGTTCTAATCGAACCAAATGCACAATCGGCATTGAAATTCCAAACATGATGCTGCTGACGCCGATCAATTGCTGTGTAGAAGGGTAAATATCCAGGAATATGACAGACAATAGCAACGCGAACACCGGTGTGAGAAGTGTAAACAAAATAGACTGAGATACTGGAAGATAACGCAACGCATACATCTGTAATATCCTGGACAAACTTGGACCAAACAAAGCAGAGGTTCCGGCAAGAATCCATCCTTCGACACTCAGTTGAAATAAGGCCGATAACGTTCCTGGCACTAGTGCCAGGAATATTCCTCCCAATAGCAACCGGATATGATTCAGTTGAATTGGATCAATCTGATGGATGATTCGCTTGATCAGCAGTTGACTTGTTCCAAATAAAAAGGCTGCTGAAATTCCCCACAGGTAAAATCGCCATTCTCCCGAAAAAAAATCGTTTCCCTGATAATTCATCCAAAGTAGACCAAACAAGGCAATCATTGCTCCTGGTATAAGCAATGGATTGAGTTGTTCTTTCAGGATCAGCCAACCCAAAAACATCACAATAATGACCTGAGTACGGATCATGACAACCGTCAGAGATGGTACCAGGCCTTCTAATGCGTTACCAATAGAAATGTTGCCCAGTACCGAAAGAATGGCAAAACCGACTGCACCGAGTACAGTCGGCATACTGTATTTTTTGGATGGGGACTTGACCTGGCTGCCAAGCCAATTGATAGGAAACCCAATGAGATACACTGCCAATAAGAACACGGCAGGATTCATCATTTCGAGCCCTTTTTTATATGGAATAAAAAACATGGCTGCCGAAACAGCACCAAGGACTGCCAGGCCGCAGCCCTTCAAAAAATTAGAGGGATTGAACATGCAATCGTTGTTGTATAGAACTTACCATCATTCCCGCCAAAATGGTTTGTGGTATTCCTGTAGCGCATCAACACGACTCACACCAATATCTTTGAGATGCTGGTCATCCAGTTCCATCAACTGGCGGCGTTGACGCGTCCGTTGTGCCCAAATACGAAGAGTGGAAATGATATTTTTCCAAATATGATCAGAAACACTTGTTGATTTGAAAAGGGCAACGGGACGTTTTTGCAGCATCATTGCAGAAGTAGAATGGACCGGGTTGCTATATGATTTAATCATGATGACCTCTTCATTAGGGACGTGAAAGAAAAACATTCCTTAGATTTATTTATTTGAATGTGATGAAATAATCGTATTGTCATTTTTTCCACAATTAAAGTATGCTTGATTTTTTGGTATCTGACAAACGATTTAATTTTATGTGATGGATAAGAATAACTTATGCATGAGATATGAAGATAGAACTTCCCCCACTGAATGGTTTTTATGTATTTGAGAGTGCTGCCCGTCATTTGAGTTTCACCAAAGCGGCTGCTGAATTGTATGTCACCCAGGCTGCTGTCAGCCAACAAATTAAGCAGTTGGAAGAACACCTTGGTTTTAAACTGTTTCACCGTTTGACACGTCAGTTGGTTTTAACCGAAGAAGGAAGACGCCTGGCAGAAGAAGTCCGCACTATGTTGAATCACCTGTCGGATGTGATCCATGAATTGAAATCTGAAGAGACTGGAGGGATACTGACGGTGAGCACCATTCCTTCATTTGCCATGAAATGGTTGATTCCTCGGTTAAGAGATTTCAATCAACGGTATCCCGAAATCACCCTGCAATTGAACACCTCAGAACAACTAGTCAATTTCAAAACAGACAAAATTGATATGGCCATTCGTTATGGTCGTGGCAATTATCCTGGTTTGGAGACAACCTTCATGATGCGGGACGAAATCTTTCCCGTTTGCAGCCCTGATCTTCTTAAAGAAAAGTCGCTGCAAACATTAGCGGATTTACGCAACCACGTCTTGTTGTACGATACGGATCAGAATCCACTGATGAATCGAGAAACCGATTGGAATACCTGGTTGAAAGCGGTGGGAACGACTGAAATCGACATCAAAGAAAAAATGTCCTTCACGGGAACTCACATGGCCATTGAAGCCGCCATCATGGGGGAAGGCATTGCCTTGGGACGAACCTCCTTATCAACCCTTGATTTGTCAACAGGGCGAATTGTTTGCCCCTTTGATTATCGCACCGATTCAGAAAATGCCTATTATATTGTCTCGCCGGAAGCAACCGCAGAAAAGTCAAAAATCAAAACATTTCGTGATTGGCTTCTGGAACAAGCTGCTTCCACATAAAAAGGCTGTAGAATTCTACAGCCTCATGTTATCTCAGCTATGAAAATAAGTGCGACACATCAGGTGACAATGCACTCGTTTGTTGTGACCATGATCCCGTAAATTCATATATGCTGTGACGTTTCAAATAATTTTTGACAAAGTGAAAATGGTAGTCTGCAGCAATTTGGAATAAATACAAATCACTGTTGATATTGACAACATGGGTGCCATAGCGATCCAGTCTTTCCGTCTTTTCCACCATTCCGTCTAATACCGCATTTGAATCAGGCTCTATATCAACATCTATATTCGACGAAGGGTGATCACCGAATGCATGCTGCCAGGCTTCAGCTGAAGATTTTCTTCCAGTGCCGTCGCTTGCTAAATGACAAGGACTTTTTATTGCTTCTATTGCCTTATTGAAATCGCTTTGGAATTCTTCCGTCAGTTGCAACTGACCACTTCCCTTTGACTGAGTAAATAAACTAACTAATTCTATCCAGGCCGATTGATATTCTGGCGGGTTATTACGTTCAACTCCTGCACTAGGGTCAGCCCAGCAAGGTTTGTATCGAAATTTGACAAAACTAAAATCAGGAAGATGGCCCATCCAACCATGTCCTAGATAACTAGTACCATTGGGAACGGCTTCAAAATTACTACTTATTGTACCAGCTTTCGCTTCAACTCCACTAAGCACCTCATTTTTCCAGCCAGATGTGGTGCCATCATCATAATCTATCGATTGTCGCCCATATCCCTGCTTGAGTGGGTCCCATGATGAAGGGTCATAATTCACATCCCAATAGGTATTCATTACATTACTTATCCCACAGAAATCTTGATGTGCCCAAGTATCTGCAATGACATGCGCTCTAATACCCAATAAAATCAGTTTAAATCGTCGCAGATTATCTTCGAGATTTTTCAGAATTTCCTGTCCACCTATTGCATAACCAAGAATAGATTGCAGACGGGCATCATTTGTTGCACATTTTATAGCATCTATTATGATCTGGCGAGATAAAGCACTTTGGGGTCGAGTTAATAATTGACCAAACTCAAGATCAGGCAAGTATTCTGGAGAGTATTTTTTTAATATCGCTCTTCCTTGATTTGTATCTCGTTTCTTGAATTCTGGCAAATGCTTAACCACGTTTTGACCATGTACTGTTTCACGGCTGGGTGTATTTGGCGGTTCATCATAATTACCTGGAACAAAATGATATGAGCACCACAATCCGTCCTCTGGGGACAGTAAGGTTCCAGACAAGTTACCTTGAAAACTGTAACGTGGGTAGTCAAGCTGAGCCACTTCGTCGTAATTATTAGATTTTTCTGTATCTCTCACCAGTTTCCAATAAGCGGCGTATTCACTTTCATTGAAAAAATCAATGAAGTTTGCTGCTTTCGCTATCAGTGTTGCATCTTC
Organism: SAR324 cluster bacterium; assembly: GCA_028282505.1. GTDB lineage: Bacteria > SAR324 > SAR324 > SAR324 > NAC60-12. Next base: position 7,616 of record JANQHV010000172.1, read on the forward strand.
TGTGTTAAATCCGCCTTTTTTTGCAGCATAGTAGGTGCCATAGTAATGAAAGTCTTG
>JANQHV010000179.1 GCA_028282505.1 SAR324 cluster bacterium
TGATCAAATCAGTCAGAACCATCCGTCCAGATATCCCGATTATCCTGGTGACGGGATTCAGTGAGTCCATTTCTCAGGAACAGGCAAAGCAAATGGGCATTCAAGAATATCTGGTCAAACCTGTTTTTGATAAAGACCTCAGCAACGCCATCCAACGTGCATTGCACAGTCAGCTTCTGGTCGCATGAGGTAAACATGAAAAATATACTCGTAAATTTACGTGGTTTCTCAGATGTAGCTGTGAAGGATTGGCCAAAAAACAGTAAAAAACACGTAGAATTACGGATAGACAAGTTGGAACAGAAATAATAATTTCAATGGATTAACGATCTTACCAGATAAAAGAGAACGAAATCTTAATTTATAGGAAACAAAGATGAGTGTGATTTATTTTTTAATTCCCGTTTCGTTGGTTTTAGGAGGAGGCACACTCCTGTTATTCATATGGGCCTTACGTTCGGGGCAGTTTGATGATTTGCAAACACCGGCCTATCGCATCCTTTTTAGTGACGGTGAAGAAAAATCAGATCTTGTTAACAATTCAGATAGGAGAAAGCATGACAACAATGGAGACCTTCCGGTATGATGATGCCATTGTACGTAAATTTTTACTTGCCACGATTATCTGGGGAGTGGTGGGATTGCTCGCAGGAGTGATCATTGCTTCCCAATTAGCATTTTGGCAATTGAACCTGGGGCCCTGGCTCTCTTTTGGGCGTTTACGACCATTGCACACCAATGCTGTGATCTTTGCCTTTGTCGGAAATGGGATGTTTGCAGGAGTGTATCATTCCACACAGCGACTCTGTAAGGCTCGTATGTTCAATGATGCCTTGAGCAATATCCACTTCTGGGGATGGCAATTGATCATTGTCTCGGCAGCCTTGACGCTTCCCTTTGGAATTACCACTTCCAAAGAATATGCTGAATTGGAATGGCCCATTGACATTGCAATTGCTCTGATCTGGGTGGTTTTTGCCATCAACTTCTTTGGCACTTTGATCAAGCGACGTGAACGTCACATGTACGTAGCCCTCTGGTTCTACATTGCAACCATTGTTACTGTTGCGATGCTGCACATCGTCAATTCTATGGCACTACCGGTGACTTTCCTGAAAAGTTACTCCATGTATGCTGGTGTTCAGGATGCGTTGGTTCAGTGGTGGTATGGTCACAATGCCGTGGCTTTCTTCCTGACCACTCCGATTCTGGGTTTAATGTATTATTACATGCCCAAGGCCGCCAATCGTCCGGTTTATTCGTATCGATTGTCCATTGTTCACTTCTGGGCTCTGGTGTTTCTGTATATCTGGGCTGGTCCTCACCACCTGCTTTATACGTCACTTCCCGACTGGGCACAAAGTCTGGGGATGGTTTTCAGTCTGATGCTGATTGCTCCTTCCTGGGGAGGGATGATTAACGGACTGCTCACATTACGAGGAGCCTGGGACAAATTAAAAACAGATCCGATTCTCAAGTTTTTGGTAGTGGCGATTACCTTCTATGGTATGTCAACTTTTGAAGGCCCCATGATGTCCATCAAGTCTGTCAATGCACTTTCCCACTACACTGACTGGACTATTGGTCATGTGCACTCTGGAGCATTGGGCTGGAACGGATTAATGAACTTCGCTCTGATCTATTATTTAGTTCCTCGTCTTTGGAAACGGGAACTGTATAGTGTCAAGCTGGCTACCACCCACTTTTGGTTAGCCACTATCGGTATCGTGGTTTACATGGTTTCCATGTGGATTGCAGGAATCACCCAGGGTTTGATGTGGCGTGAATTTGATGAGAATGGGTACTTGGTCTATGGCAATTTTGTCGAAACAGTGACCAGGGTTCTTCCCATGTATCATATCCGACTGTTGGGTGGTTTGATGTACCTGGTCGGTACCCTGATAATGGTTTATAATGTGGCTAAAACAATTGCCGGCGCAAAAGTACCTGCTGATGAAGAAGCCAGCGCACCCGCACTGGCTCGCACAACAACACGCTATGCCAGTTTTCAGCAGATGCTGGAAGCTCATCCCATCAAGTTTACAGTGTTCACTTTGATTGCCGTTGCCATTGGTGGTATTATTGAAATTGTGCCAACCTTCATCGTGAAAAGCAACATCCCGACCATTTCTGCTGTTAAGCCGTATACTCCTCTCGAATTGGAAGGCCGTGATATCTACATTGCAGAAGGATGCTACACTTGCCATTCTCAAATGATCCGGCCGTTCCGTGCAGAAACCGAACGCTATGGAGAATATTCCAAAGCCGGTGAATTTATTTATGATCGCCCATTTCAGTTTGGATCTCGTCGTATTGGTCCTGATCTGCACCGAATCGGAGGAAAATATCCCAATATGTGGCATTACCGACACATGGAAGACCCACGTTCCACTTCACCAGGATCGATTATGCCAAAATATGACTGGCTGCTGACCAGGAAACTGGAAACAGCTAATACTAAAGCAAAGATGAAGGCCATGCAAACCCTTGGGGTTCCCTATACAAAAGCGGAAGTAGACAATGCGGTCAAAAACCTTGAGGCCCAGGCAAAGGAAATCGCAGACGATCTGGCATCCCAGGGAGTGACCAATGTGGCGGATCGAGAAATTGTCGCGATGATCGCCTACTTACAACGTCTAGGAACCGATATTAAAAAGAGCTCGGTTGCCAGTCAATAACCCTAACCGCCCCCTTGGCTTGCTTTGAACCAGGGGGGAAATGACGCAACTCTATCAATAAAAGGGAAACTATGCATAAAGAAGTTCTCACCTCTGCAGGATTTGCTCCATGGGCTATTACTTCTCTGATGATTTTTGTTTTGGTATTTACCTTTGTATTGCTTTGGGTTTTTAGAAAAGGTTCCAAAAGTCAATACGATACCATATCTCAGCTGCCTTTGGAGGCCGATACACCCTCTCAGACACCCTCAATTTCAGGAAAGGAATGAATTATGTCTCAAGAAAAGGATAAATTACTGGATCATAATTATGATGGGATTCAGGAATACGATAACCCCTTACCCAAATGGTGGTTATGGTTGTTTTATATCACCATCATCTTTTCGATTGTCTATCTTCCCTACTATCACATGTTTGGTGGAAAATTGCCCCGCGAAGCATATGAAGAAGAAATGGCAGCAGCGGCTGCCATGAGGAAGGCGCAGGAAGAAGCAGCACCGACACAGGCCGCAGTGGCAACAGCACCAGCTGATGCTGAAGCAGGCAAAACCATCTATACGACCAATTGTGTTGCTTGTCACGGAGTCCATGGCGAAGGTGCCATTGGACCCAATCTGACGGATAAATTCTGGCTCCATGGCAATACAACAGCCGATTTGATCAAAATAGTCACCGATGGTGTGCCTGAGAAAGGTATGGTTGCCTGGAAAACCATCCTTGGTCCTCAGAAAATCAGTGATGTGGTTGCCTATATTGAAACATTGAAGGGAACCAATCCTCCTAAAGCCAAAGCACCCCAAGGAAAAGAATATCCAGAATAATAGAGGACACCATGTTTAAATACGAAACTCCAACTTCATTGACTACCATTGATAAAAAAGGAAACCGCCTTTGGGTCTATCCACAGGCAGTATGGGGGTATTTTACGAAACGTCGGATGATGGTCAGCATTTTGCTGATTGTCATTTATCTGGTCATGCCCTGGATCAAAATCAATGGGCTTCCCATGATTCAACTGGATGTTGGGGCACGGCAGTTCATCCTGTTTGGAAATATCTACTGGCCACAAGATGTCAAATATCTGGCATTTCTGGTGATTGCCGCAGGTATTTCCCTCTTTTTCTTCACTTCCATTGCTGGCAGAATATGGTGTGGTTGGGCTTGTCCGCAGACTGTATTTCTTGAGTTTGTCTTTCGTAAAATTGAAACTTGGCTGGAAGGGGAGCGAAACGCTCAAATTGCCTTTGATAAAGCTCCCTGGACCATGCAAAAGGTGGCACGAAAGGGCTTGAAACACCTCATTTTCTTACTCATTGCTGCTATTGTCGCTAATACCTTCCTCGCCTATTTTGTGGGGATGGATAAAGTTCTGCTCTGGATGACTCGTCCTCCGATGGAGAACCAAACGGCATTTCTGTTCATGATGGCCAATCTGGCCTTGTTTTACTTTGACTTTGCCTGGTTTCGCGAGCAGTTTTGCGCGGTTGTGTGTCCTTATGCCCGCTTTCAATCGGCATTGACTGATGAACAGACTCTGCAAGTGACCTATGATTATACCAGAGGAGAACCTCGGGGTCGCTTGAATAAAGCAGAAGGCGATTGTGTGGATTGCGGTGCCTGTGTTCGTGTCTGCCCAACCGGTATTGACATCCGTGATGGCTCCCAACTCGAATGCATTGGCTGTACACGATGTATTGATGCCTGTGACGAAATCATGGATCGGGTCAACAAACCTCGTAAACTCATTCGCTATGATTCAGAAGCTCGTTTGGAAAATCAGGAACAGCGTTTGATTCGCCCCCGTGTGGTCATTTATGCGATTTTATTAGTCGGATTGATTGTTTTTTTCTTTTGGTCTGTTTCCACCCGGCCTTTGGTGGAATTTAACATTTTGCGACCTCCTGGAGCACCATACACTGTTTTGGACAATGGAATCGTGAGCAATCACCTCACCCTGGGAATCGTCAATAAGGACAAACAGGATCATCCGATCAACGTAAAGATGGAAGGACTCGCAGGTGCACAATTGATCGTTCCCATACAACCATTTCCAGTACCTGCCAATTCTGTGAGGCGTCTGGAAATCTTCATCAACGTGGACAAAACAAAAATACCCTCTGGCAAACACCCCATTTTGATTCGCTTGCTTTCTGGGGAGCAGGAACTGGCACAGTCGTCTGCTTATATTTTTGGTCCGTTAACCAGGCAAGAATAGGGAGTCGCTGTCGCAAAATTTAAAATTAGGGAGAGTATTTTCAAAGGCTTTGTTTAATTGTTCCGCCGCTCTATGGTGGAATGTTCACCAGGACGTTTTATATCCTGTTTACCGTCGGGAATTACTATCGTAACATTTGAAAGCAGCATTCCTATGTGAGGGATGAGAACGATTTCAGGTGGACGAAAAAAGAAAAACAATTAAAAGAGATAAAAAAATGTTTTCCAAAAAATGCAGCTATGCCATTCGTGCTATTCTTTACCTGGCAACATTACAATCGAAAGACTATGTCAAAATTGATGAAATTGCAGAAGAATTGAACATCCCTTTTCATTTTCTGACAAAAATCCTCCAAATCTTGACCCATAAGGACTTGAGCATCACACGCCGTGGTCCACGAGGAGGCATTGCTTTAGACCGTCCTCTGGACCACATCACGCTTTTTGAAATCGCGTATGCCATCGATGGAGAAAAGTATACCAATGGCTGTGCACTGGGACTTGCCGAGTGTAGCAGTGATTCTCCCTGTCCGTTGCATGATGAATACATCGCAGAGCGTGACAAGATGGTGAAATACCTGAAGTCCACAACGATTGGAGCCATGTCAAAGCGGATTAAAAATCTGGATTTGCGACTCACTAAAGAACTTGAAACGTTAGAATCATGAGGCTTGAAATGGAAAATCAAAAACTACGCATACATCCCTGGCCCCTGGGAATTTTTCTCTTTATTTCAGTGGTCGTTGGCGTCAATATGAGCGTGTGGTGGACAGCCATCCAGTCCCCCCATCAGTTGGTGACCAAAGACTATTATGCCAAATCTTTGGTCTATGATGAAATCATTGATGCCCAAACCGTCACCCGCAATCAGGGGTGGCAGGCAAAGCTGGAATATGAGCATCACAACCAGCACACCCAACTTCAGATTGCCCTGAGCGACAGTTCAGGACAACCGGTGGAAGGGTTGTCGGGCAGTTTGATTGCGTACCGTCCTTCCAATTTAAAAGAAGACACCACGATAGAGCTGGCAGAGATTTCTCCGGGAACCTATCAGGCAGAACTGCCGCAAATATCAACAGGCTTGTGGGAAATGACGGTTTCTTTCCACAAGGATAACAACCCTCCCGTCTATTATAAAAAATATCGGATGCATATCAGTGCGAAAGCCAATAATTCTTGAAGAATTTTAAAGGAAAAGTGGTTGAATTTTACTTAATTGATTTTACCTTTCTTTTTACCCTGGGAATCACCGCCAGTCTGCATTGTGTGGGGATGTGTGGAGGCATTGCCTGTTCTTATGCCATTCCTGTCAGCCAAACCGCCCCCCGATCTTTGTGGAAATACCATTCAACCTACATCCTGGGACGAATCCTGGCCTATTCCTGGATTGGTGCTATCTTGGGAGCTGTGGGAATGGGAGTTGGTTTTGTTGCGGGGCCGGACAGTACGCTCCAGCACGTAGGAACGGTGCTGGCAGCCTTGATTATGTTGATTGGCGGAGCGGCTTCCACCTTTGGCAGAAAATGGCCAGATCGAATTAGCCAGCTGATCTCCAGTAGTTTTCGCATCTTTGTCACACCACTGCGACAGTGGAGCAGCCGTTTTGGGCCCTGGCGAGCCCTTCCCCTGGGAATGCTTTCTGGTATTTTGCCCTGTGGCATGATGTGGGCTGTCGAATTACGGGCCTTGGCCACGAACTCACTGCTCTGGGGCATGGTGACGATGCTCGTCTTTTGCCTGATCACCACCCCGGCTCTCTTACTGGCCAGTACCATCATGGCCAAAGTCTCTCCACGCCTTCGTTACCATTCCGTCCAATTTGCCGGCATTGTCGTCATGGTCATGGGCGCTTACCTCATCTGGAAACACTACGTGGCCATCCAGGAATGGTGGCTGTTCCTCTGCCAACCGGCCTGATCGCTATCGCGAAATTAAGAATTACGAATTAAAAATTAAGAATTAGGGAGGTTCGTTGCATCTTCCCTATAGAATTGGTTTGTATCGTTCCGTCGCTCTGCCCGAAGCGGACCAGTCGGAATGTCACTAGGACCCTCTGCGTCCCTTTTGACTGCGGAGCGGTCGAAACCTTTGTTACCACTGGTCCGCATTCGGTGATCCGCATTCGGGCAGAGCATGGGCATAATTTCAATATATGATGGTGAGTTTCAGCCCTGAAAGGGCGACAGGAAGTAGCCCAACCATTTATGGTTGGGTAAAAGAAGGACAGAATATTTATTAGTCCCGGAGGGACGACACCTCTATTGGAATGCCCCATTATTGATTTTATTGAATGAAAGATATCTCGTATGACCTGGTTTGTAAACCTTGATTTCCTCAACATTCTCCTTTTGATTTTCCTGCATGATGTGGTAGAAATTAATAGATAGGTACCTGGAATAAGTTTGTTTTTTGTTGATCGCCACAAAATCCACGAAAAACACTAAAAAAGTCTTTTTCGTCGTTCCAGTACTCTACATCATCAGCCAGGAAAAACACCAAAGAATGCTAAGTCACTGCACGAAATTAAAAATTAGGAATGTATCTTTTTCTCTGAAGGAGAAATTTATATTAGCCCAGGGTCAACGAAGTACCACCCTGGGTGGAAGTCCCTCTGAGAGATCCAACTCTGAAAGGGTTGATTAAATCAATCGGCAAACAAACCATGACTGACAAACCTTTAGTTTTTATCAGTTACAGCCACAAAGACGAAGTCTGGAAAGATCGGCTCAAACCCTACTTAACCGCCTTGGAAATGGCAGATCAAGTGGTGGTTTGGGATGATCGAAAAATCGATGAAGGCGACCGATGGTATCCCGAAATCGAAAAAGCCATGTCTCAGGCATCCGTAGCCGTGTGCTTGATCAG
>JANQHV010000187.1 GCA_028282505.1 SAR324 cluster bacterium
CCTAATCTTGTTCTTAATCTCTGGAAATTGAGGGATTAAGATTAGGAACAAGATTAAGATTAAGAATTTGTACACTTTATTGTGATTACTTGTACTAAGAGGGTGTTTAATATTTAAAGATGGAGGCCCATGAAAATAGAAATTCAAAAACTCAATGAAAGTGAACTGGAAAAAAGAAATATCGATTCCTGGCCAATTTGGGAGAAGGAAACCTCTCGTTTTGACTGGCATTATGACACCATAGAAGAGTGTTATTTACTGGAGGGAACTGTGGTTGTTGAGACGTCAGATGGAGAAAAAGTGGAATTTGGGAAGGGAGATTTTGTTACTTTTCCCAAAGGATTGTCCTGTGTTTGGGATGTCAAACAACCTGTCAAAAAACACTACAATTTCAAATAGTTGCATGCATTTTTTGAGGCATGATTATATTTTTGGCCAGTTGTGCAAAAACGATTTCCCCTCCTTGGCAAAGAGGCCGTCCGCGGAAGCGGGCTAGGGGAGGTTCTCGGTTATAGCACCAACCCCTCCTAACCGAAGGTCGGCCCCGCTCTCTTGGCAAGGGGAGGGACAATTTCAGGTGGCCGAAAATATGGTCAAACCCATTTTATTAATTTTCTAGCTATCCATTTATTCCGGAATAAAACCTTCCTTAAGGGCTGTTGCTGTCGTCAACAATGCTTTGATTTTCGGTTTTGTGACTTTACCCATCACATTTCTCGGCAGTTCACCAAAAATTTCAAGACGGCTTGGTATCTTATAGGGAGCCAAATGGTCCCTGCTCCAATGGCGAAGTTCTTGTAACGAAAGAGATTGATTGGGCTGGAGCACCACTGTTGCTGTAACACGCTCTCCCCATTCACTATCTTCGATGCCGACAACGGCACATTCTGCGATGAGAGGGTGAGTTAACAGAACAGACTCAATTTCCAGCGCAGAAATTTTATATCCCCCTGATTTGATAATATCCACAGAAGTCCTCCCCAGAATTCGATAATAACTATCTTCTAAAACGGCAATGTCCCCTGTGCAAAACCATCCATCCTGAAATGATTTTTCTGTTGCGTCTGCATTTTTCCAGTACTCCAAAAATACATTCTTTCCTTTGACCTGAATTTCTCCAGGAGTTTTTTCTGCTTTGATTTCTTCTTTCTGATCATTGACCAGACGGATTGATACTTCTGGTAATGGAAGACCAACAAACCCTGGGCGACGTTCTCCATACAAAGGGTTTGAAAGGGCCATCCCAATTTCTGTCATTCCATATCTTTCTAAACAAGCATGTCCAGAAATGGATTTCCATGTCTCAAAAAGGCTGACTGGCAAAGCTGCAGAGCCTGAAACCATTAAACGTAATTTTTTGCAGGCATTTGACATGGTTTTTTGCTCATCAGAAGAGGCATTGTTCCAAGAATTGACCAGTTTGGCATAATTGGTAGGGACTCCCATGTAAAGCGTTGAAGGACCTTGTTTCCATTTTTCCCATATCACCTTTGGGTCAAACCTGGGTAACATTTCGCAGGTTGCCCCGCTCCATAAGGCAGAACATAAGACATTGATGATGCCATGAGTATGGTGGAGAGGAAGAGCCTGTAAAATGTAATCCGTACTTTGCCAACCCCAAAAATCAACAAGGCATTTGGTTTGTACCGTAATGTTTTCATGAGTGCTCACCACCCCCTTGGGAGCACTTGTGGTTCCACTAGTATAAAGCATCATCCCTCTGCGATGAATGGCAATATCAGGAAGAGGTCGAATGGAAGAATATTTGAAATCCTCAGTACGTATTGTCTTGAAATGTTTTTTTTCAACGATTCCCTTTAATTTTTCCTCAAATTCTTCCCCAATAATTAGAATATTGGCTCCTGAATGGTCTATGACATATTCTAGCTCTCCAAGAGGATGGGAAGGACATAAAGGAACTGCAATACCTCCCGATAACCAAATTCCCCATTGAATTTTTACATAATCAAAATTAGGGAGAATTAAAAAAGCCACTCTTGCTTCGTCTAAATCTTGTTGTTCTGCTAGTAAAGCAGATGCTACTTTTTTGGCTTCTTCTAATAAAAACTCATAGGTATAAGAACCATTTGAATCAACGATGGCTATATTTTTGAGAAAACCAATAGACTGTTCAATAATGGGAATTGAAACGTTTTTTGTCATATTTTCCTGTTTTAGTGCAAAAAAGTGATAAAAAAATGCTCTCCCCGGAAAAATGAGTAGTGCTTCCCCATATACAAATTGCTTATATTGTGCAATGATTTTCCCGCTCTGAACTAAGTATTTAGGTTGTCAGAAAGAAAAATTGGTCATTATTGTCATATCTGAAACATAAACAGAAATTATTTTAAACAAACTTAAAGGGAATATGAATAAGTCTAGGAAGTCATCTTATCAAAGTAAACGTACCGGAGAAACAATGGTTAAGTCCAGCATCACATTACCAGAAAAAATTTTGGACCGTCTCGATGCCGAATGTAGAAAAAAGAACCTCACCCGTGCAGGATTGCTGGCTAAAATATTAGACACAAGTTTGCCGAAATGAAACATAGTATTTTGTTAATCCCATCTTGATAGCCAACAGCTTTGTTGAGCCATTCACAAAAACTTGTGATTCTTGAGATGTTATCCTACATTTTTTTCTGAAATTCGAATGTTGGCTGTTCATCATAGGTGGTTCTTGATCAAACTGAATGTGAATGGAGCTTGAGTTTAAGAACGATACTGATTATACAAACAGCTGAGATCAAATACAAAAACTATCTAAGAACCTGTTTGAAAAACCTGATTCTGATGCAAAACCGCCTCATTGGCGTCTGTTTTGAGAAAATTTTTGTTAAATAGGCTGGCTATTGGCCTTACATTTTCCCAAAGTTTGCTCAACAAGATCGATTTCTTGCCACGAACCATCTTTTCCAAACAGGTTCTAAAAGCAATTTTGGGGAGAAGGCCATGTCAGAAGAAGTATCAATTTATCAGGGAAAGTGCCATTGTAGTGAAGTGCAATTTGAAATAGAAACCGATCTGAAGAAGGTTGTTCGTTGTAACTGCTCACTATGCATCAAAAAAGGGGCGATCATGCACCTTGTTCCAAATTCTCAATTCAAATTAAAAAAAGGCGAGCAAAACTTAAAATTATATCAGTTCCATACTAAGACAGCACAACACTATTTTTGCAACATATGTGGTATTTATACATTCCATCGCCCTCGTACCAAACCAGAATTTTATGGGGTTAACGTCGGGTGTTTAGAGAATGTGGATCCATTTTCTTTGGAGGTAGGACTCGTCGATGGTCGTGCTTATGACTGATTAAGAAGAGCAGGATCAATCAATATTTTAGTTTTAACCAAAGAGTCAATCTCTTGGGAAACAGTCTGTGACGAGTTGTTGGAGATCAAATTGATATTGTTTTAGTAAATTTTTGTACTTGTTTGCTTTTTTTTCTGCTGCTAATGCCCGTTTTTCCATTTGCCGCAGCTCTTCCTGATACTTCCGTTGGTCTTTCTGGGTGATTTGCTCGTGCAGCGTATCTGGAAATAAAATATCTGGTTTTTGTGCTGAAGGATTAATTAAGATGGCCGATGCTTGGTTGATGAGGTAGGTCAACTCAGGATTGTCCACCAACCGATTGGCTTCTTTGATAGAAACCAGCTTCCGTTTCCTAAAAGCAGCCTCTTTCCAATCTGGCAATATATTCTTTATTTCAAATAGAAAAACTTTGATTCGATATATACTATTCCATTTACCACGCTGATATTCTCCAATTTGAAAAGGGAAAACAGTTCCTTCAATCCCCGCCTCTTCCAATGCTTCTTTGGCAGCCGATTCAGCCGGAGAAAGTGATTTTGCCACACCACCTTTAGGAATAACCCAGTTTTTTTTTCTGCGGGAGGTAATCAACATGATCTTGATTTTGTTTCCATCTCGCAGGAAAGGGATGACAGCAGATTTTTCGCAGAGATAATATGGCTTTTTCTTGTGCATTGGGCCCCCTCAGTGAACACAGGATCAATTAGGGTTTTGTTCGCGAAAAGAACAAAAGATGTGGGTTTTTGCAGGTCAATATATGCAAAAAATACACCTTATGAGGATAAAAGGGGCACAAATACTATTTATTTCAAACGATCTGCTGAATATCGGCTAACGCTTCTTCTTCTGAAAAATAGAAAGGAATTGCCTTATCTAAACGGACATAGGTCAGTAGTTTAATAATTTCCCAATCCAATTGGCAAAGTACTAACTGTTTTTTAATTGCTTTGAACGTGTTGGTGATAGCCCAAATCACTCCAACACCACTGACACTTAGGAAGTCCACCTGTTTCAGGTTGATTACCAATCCATGAACATCACGATCTTGAGCCAGGTTTTCAATAGTTGTTTTGATTTCGGAGGTAACCTCTTCGACAATATTTCCTGTTAAATAAACAATGCAGATATTGTTTTCAATGCGATGAGTGATTGACATGTTCTAAATTTTCAAGATAATAGTTTAGGGAAGATCTCCAACACTCTTAGGGGGAGCAAGAGAGTTATCAACCTTCCCTTAATTGCACAACATGAGATTGATGAAAAAAACATAGAAATATGTTTCTATGCTTGAATAACCATTACATAATTAGGGGTATTTGTATATGGGGACGCACTACTCATTTTTCCGGGGAGAGTGAAATTTTAATAAAAAAATAGAAAAATTTGCTGTTTATGCAAAGTGTGTTACATTACCGACTATCAATTATGAGATGACAAAGAGTTTAATCTGTGATTTCCCCAAAACTCTTAAAACTTGTTTGAAAAAGATGGTTCGTTGCGAAAAGTCGATCTCATTGAGCGGATTTTTGAAAAAATAACCAATCAATATTTTTAATAAACGCAAATGGATATATCACATCGATTGGAACAGAATATCTGTATCATTTCGTTAAAAGGTGAAATGGTTTGGCAAGAAGTGCAGTCACTCAATGCTGATGTAACAAAATTGCTGGCACAGGAAGACGTTGGAGCATTTCTGGTGAATTTGGAAAAGGTAACTTATTTGAGTTCATCCGCTTTAGGAGTGCTGATGATGATTATGGATGAGTGCATTAAAAGGCAAATTCAATTTGGTATCTGTTGTTTGAATGAAGATTTATTAGAATTATTGAAATCGACGCATCTCCATGAAACCATTACCATTTTTGAAACAGAAGAAATAGCAATAGAAACCCTCTGTCAGTAAAATCAGCCACAGACATGAAAGATTTTTCTTAATAATCGCAAGCAATACCAATCGATTCAAATTTCAACCCAATGAGCATGTATGCAAGTCAAATTAGATGACGATATGATTAGTCATATCGTTTTTCATCCACGTCATGAAGAGCCGGGTTTTTCAGCGAAGGGTATTCCTACTGTAACTCCTACAGATGCAGGCCAAATTGGAGGATATCTTCATCTCAATGAAGCCAGTAATGTGCTCTTGATGTTTTTTCACGGGAATGGAGAAATTGCTGCTGACTATGATATGCTTGCGGATTTCTACATGAATTGTGGGGTTAACTATTGGGTTGTGGATTATCAAGGTTATGGTCGTAGTAGTGGCAGACCATCTTATTCCAAATTATTCACAGATGCTGATACCTTGTTCGCTTCCATCCAGGAAATAGAGAAAGCTGCCAAAAAAGATTTCAGCCATATCCTGGTGATGGGTCGCTCGCTTGGCAGTGCGCCTGCAATTTATTTAGCTTCTAAATACCAGAAGCAACTGAGTGGGCTGGTGCTGGACAGTGCCTTTGCATATGGTTTGGAGTTAATTCATAGAATAGGCGGGCCGATGTTGTCTCAAGAAAATTTAGTCAACTTTACTGATAATATTGATCATATTAAGCAATGTTCCCTCCCTACCTTACTCATTCATGGAACAAATGACAGAATCATCCCTTTTTCTGATGCAATTGCTTTGTATGAAGCTTCTCCAAGTCCGGCTAAAAAACTGATCGAAATTCCAGGAGCAGGTCACAATGACATGTTGTATCTGGGGGCTCAATTTTATTTCCATGAGTTAAAATCCTATATCACTCAGATAACTGCGTGAATATTCTTAAGGCTCTCTACAGTTGTTTCCCTGTTTCTCTCAGCATCTGCTTTTCAAAAATACATCAGGCTTGATGGCTGTAAACAGATCGCTTTTTTGCCATGAAAGACTGATACCCTAATTGATCCAGCAAAATAAATATTTTTTTTCTAATACCATCTCCCTGGTTTTGTTAATGCCAACGCTTTACTATTCCAATCACCTGGAACAATTGGTTCATCCTCTTACTGAGAATTTCGCTGAAAACGATCCCTTTGATCCCATTGTAGTCGTTATCCCAAATTTTAATTTGCAGAAATGGCTTTCGTTGGAATTAGCACAAGTCAATGGGATTACGGCCAATTGTCGCTTCTTGCCACTGGAAAAAGCAATTGCAGAAGCCATCCTGAATCAGCATCGGATGACAAAGGGACAAACTTTTTCGGCAAAAGAAATCGTGCTGCTCCATGCAAACCAGTTGCAACGCCTGATTATCCAAATTCTGACAGACATCCTACAAGAAACACCAGGGAGAAAGGATAGTGGTGTGTGGTCACCATTGAAAACATACTTGCAGCGTCATGCAACGGCAGGAGAATCGAGGGATCTACGCCTTTTTCAGTTGGCAGGACGTATTACCGGTTTGTTTCAGAATTATAGCTACCACAGACCCGATTTGTTACAGTTATGGGAGAGTGGGCGGTTTTGTTTTTCTGGAACAATTGCCGCTGAGACAGAAAAGTGGCAGCGTCAACTTTGGTTGGAGCTTTTTGGTGCTGAAGGGAGATTGACTCTTTATAATCAACATGTTGCCCAGTCTGATATGGCAGATGTTCTCCCGCTCTTCATGACGTTATCTCAGTTGATTACTCAGTATCAACCGGTTTCCCCGGAGGGTAAAAAGAAACTGCATATTTTTGGAGTTTCTTATATTTCCCGACTCCACCAAGAAGCGCTTTCCAAACTGGATCAGCAATATGACATCTTCGTCTATGCTCTCAATCCCTGCATGGAGTTTTGGGAAGATTTGAAAGCCGACTGGGAAGTGAGGCGTGAAGCGCGTAAAAACATTCTGGTGCATCAAAAAGATCCCATTAGCCCAGAAGAATTTGAAGCGGGTGATTTGATTCAAAATGAAGAGGACACTCCGCTGCTTCAGGCATGGGGACGTCCTGGAAGAGAAAATATCCGCCTGCTCAACGAATGGACAGGCTGGGTTTTTACAGAACAGTTTGTCGATCCAAGAAGATCAACCCCGGCCACTTTGTTAGAACAGGTCCAGTTTGACATTCTGGTGCGAGAACCCAAACGCCACCAATCCTTACATGCCAAACAGGATGAAAGTCTGCAAGTCTTTGCCTGCCCGAATTGTCGCAGAGAATCCGAAACTGTCGCTAATCAAATATGGGATTTGGTACAAAAAGATCCAAACATCAAATTCAACGACATTGCGGTGGTTGTGCCAGATATGGCAATGTATCAAGCGGATCTTGAATTGTGTTTCAATAAACTGCATCAGATTCCTTATAATTTGATTGATGGTACTCTTGATTCTGCTGGACGTTTGCTCGAAGGAGTGCTCAAACTCCTGCAACTTGGCTTTGGTGAATACAATCGCAAAGAAGTTTTTGATATCTGTGGTCATCCCAACTTTGCAGCCCGTTTTGAAACGGAAAATGTGGATGTGGCACAATGGCTGCTTTGGGCGGATGAATTGGGAATTTTTTATGGAATCAGCAAACAGAAAAATCAGGAGGATGGATTTCACTATGTCAATAAAGACTTATACAATTGGGAACAGGGTTTCAAACGGTTGACCCTGAGTATGTACCTACAGCAGGAACATGAGTGGGACCCTCTGGTGTATACGGTGGGCGAGGATAAATACATCCCCGTTCCATTGCACAGTACTCAGCATGATGAAGCTGTTCGGTTCGTGACCATTGTGCGTTCTTTGATTGTGGACACGCAGGAGATGCCCAACTGGAAAATGAGCGCCAAAGAATGGGGACGCTACCTGGGCATTCTGGTAAAAACTTATCTGGCTCCTGTCGATACTTCGGAAGAATCCATTTTTCAAAATATTCTCAGTAGTTTGTCTGAACTGGGAAAACTGGATCAGGTGTGTGTTGATCCTGGCAAAGAGGTCGTGAGCTATCGAGTTATTTATGAATTTGTGAAACAACAGCAAAGTCAAATTTCTATCAAACGAGGGTTTTATCTGGCAGATGGCGTGACCATCGCTTCCTTTTTACCCATGCGACCCATTCCCTTTCAGGCTCTTTTTGTGATGGGGTTGGGAGAAGGAATATTTCCCAGGTTGCTCAAAAAGGATAACCTGGATTTACGAGAGGCTCCGGTGCCTCTAAGAAAAAGGGTGCTGGGAAAATATTTTCGAGAACGAAATATTGGAGATGTCTCCAGTGCGGAAAGGGACAAGTATATGTTCCTGGAAGCCTTGATCTCTACCAGAAGCTACCTGTATTTGAGCTATGTATCACGCAATATCTATTCCGATGACCTGTTGGAACCATCATCGATCCTCCAAACCTTACTCAGTGTGATTGAATCTCAGTATTTACCACCTGGAGAAAAGTTTATTCCCCAATCCTGTCCTTTGAAAGGGTATTCTTTGTTACATTTTCCCGAATTGGATTTGACTGCTGATTCCGCAGAGGATGGTCTCACCAACTATGACCCTCAAGCATTCCAGCAAGCACGTGTGCTGCAATTACGAAAAATGCTGGAAAACCATTTGAGCAACCAGTTGCAAAAGTCTCTTGCTCTGCCAAGAGAATGGTTGTTGCATCAATCCAGGCAATGGCAAATTACCAATAACTCGCCAACCCTTCACCTGGAAGTACTGTCCAAAACGGAAACAGAGGAACCAGAGACCATTTCACTGTATTTTTCCCAGATTCGTGCATTCCTGGAATGCCCACTGCAAGCGACAGCAAAGCGTAAATTGGGAATTGTGGAAGAAGAGGAAGAGGATCTCTCTGAAATGATTGATGAGCCCTTTGACACTCCTTTTTTAGAGGAAAACACCCTCCTTAAAACAATATTTGCCAATGCTGTGGAGAAGAAAGAACCCGATTGGGAAGCTCTTTATAAAAAACAAGCAGAACTGTTTGAGTTGCAAGGCAAGATGCCAACAGGGGAATTCAAGGAATGGAATCGAAATCGACATCTGCAACAGCTCCACAGTTGGCAGGAAAACTTTCAGCAAACAATAGATTCGCAAAAACCCTGGTCCACACTGGTAGAGCATGCACAAATCTTCCGTTTTGGACGTCCTCTGGAAGGCGAAAAGTATTTTGGAGCCCAAACCATTTCTTCTCCGCTTTCCCTGGAAATTCAGCTGTCCACTGGAAGATCTGTTAAAATTGAGTTACAGGGCAACACCCAATGGTGTGTTTCGGGTAGTCAATGCTGGTATTCGATTTACTTGAGCAATCATACCAAAAAATTGTCAACTCGCCATTTTTTGCGTGGTTTTCTTGATATGGTTTTTTTGTCGGCAGCAGGAGAAGCTCCTCTTGTTTCGAACATGCAAAGCCTCCTTATCCCAGGAAGTGTTGGAGCGCATCAGGGGCAGGCATTGCGAGTCTTCAGCCAGGAAGAAAGCCTGGCCTACCTGTCTCATCTGATCCTGGCCATGTTGGAAGAGGATTATGCGTTTTTGATGCCCATTGAAGCCATCATGACTGTTTGTAAAAAACACATTCCTGGCTCACCAGAAGATTTTCAACAGCTATTAGAACTGGAAGTTCAAAAACTGCTGGATAATCCACGCTCCTCTTTCAGTTCGAAATGGGGACCCATTCAGGACCTTTCTCCTTATACCACTCCTGCCAATGCTTACTCCCTTTTCAAAAAACGTTTTCTTCCCTATTTTCAGGCCATTTTATAAAAGAGACCTATGTTCAGCGTAGCAACTGCTCTACGATAGGAAGGAGTTTATTCGCCGTTTCGTCGTAGAGGTGCGTGAGTCGTCGTGCCATGCTTTCTCCCCCATAGTACGCGATTTCTTCGCGAACTTCGTCGGTAAATCCTCCCGTATCTTCTTCCAGATTCGGTCTCGCATCAATCACATCCAGTTCCTCTCTGTGAAATCCGTGCATGTCGATCCGCACCATGAAAATCATTTCATAGGTGAGTTCAATCAGATCAGCCAGCGATGAATCGATGACTTTTTCTTTTACCAGGGCATGGTTCCGCGCCTTGAATCCGACGGCATCTACGATGCCTCTGCTGATACACAGTGCCATCAGGGCCCAATCCAGTGGTTGGCGGAAATTCTTTTTGATGTTGAGATAGCGACCGCGGTCCTCCAGGCCGGCTCTGAGCGACTGCACGGCCAGAAGGCCGACCTGGGCAGCATTGATTGCGGCCTGACTTCCAGCGGATGCAGTCAGCATTTCGCTCTTTTGCTGCTGAAAGGCCAGGAACGGTTCGGGATGCGATCCGGGTGCGGGCAGGTACCGGGCATCCATCAGCATGGTATTTCGCGCATCCAGCGCTTCTTTGGCATGCGCTACGGCAATCGATCTGACCAGTGCACTGGGTGTGCCCATCAAACTGTTTCCGCCTTTCCCACCCGGATAGTTGCCTTCCGTATCCGGTGTAATAAAATCAGCAGCGGCAGTCATGTTGCCAAGCACAGCGGTCCCCATTTTCGAAAAGTGTTCCTTGATGGTAGAGTCGTCGGCTTCGTCTTCTTGACCTGCTTTGATGGTATAGATGATTCCCAATTCAATATCGGAGTATGGACACATTTCATTGCGGCCATAGGAACCCAGAGCAACCCAGGAATACTGGCCAACCCAAGGGAGAGGGGGCTTGGGTATCTTCGCCACCGCATCTGCAAAGAGTTGGTCCACTTCCCCTGTCACCGCTTCCATCTTCAGGCTTGGCATCACGAGTTTGGCGTGTTCTTCGAAACGGGTAGCCAAATGGTCTTTTGGAAGCTTGGGGGCAGCTGCGCTTTTTGGGTTCAACTCATCATACCGGAGCGTTTCTGTCTCTCTTGTAGCCGGGTTTACAACCATATATCCCGTTCCAACGTCTCTGATCACCCAAACGAGCGTTCCATCCAGCTTTTCCACTTCGGTCCGGGCCCCTAAGCCTGGCTCGACCACGCGCTGAATTGGTGCATCGTTTGATGGTGGAACCCAATTTATCCTCCTTTGCTGAGATTTCAATTGGTGAACTGGTGGGCTGTTCGTCACCGCAGTTTGCAGCTTGCGCTGTGCAATGGCCTCTGGTCGATTGTCTGTGAACCGTAGCGCAGAGTCATGTTCTACCATTTCAACGGTAGTCATATCATCGAGCTGCAAGACTTCCTTTTTTGGTACTTTCCTCTCAGACAAAAATTTTAGTTGCACCATATCAGATAAGCCAGAGCTTATATTTCTTTTTTGAACAGGGCGTACAACTGAATGATTGATTAAAAATCTTTGAATTTTTCTTTGTGTCACGGTTTCAGGTCGATTATCAACAATTCCATAACTCTGCTGCACATCTTCTTTACTTTGACCAGCAGAATTAGAAATAGCTCTATCTTTGTTCTCTTTCGAGTTCTCTACCTGTGCATACATATCTCAAACCTTTTCACCTGAATTTTGATGGTTATTATAGGCTGCCTTCATGGCCTATCACTCTGAGTTAGGCTGTGTTTGACTTGTCATTTCGGATAAAGTGTTGCCGATGGTCGCTCCGATGCCCTTAAGAAGCTGTGTTAAAAATATTGATCCTACTACAAATCCGTCAAAACGGCTCATTTTTTGGGAAATTTTTGTTAAATATTCCCGATATTCGCCTCAAATTTCCCAAAAAGTCGCTCGTTTTGACAAATTTT
>JANQHV010000292.1 GCA_028282505.1 SAR324 cluster bacterium
TGTTCTCCCTGGCTCATCAAGGAGATTCCTTCTTTCCAGTCACCATTTGATAATTTAAAAACACCATAATGCCAGCGAATCGTGGCCAGGATGGGATGGGTGTGTGCTGATTCTGCCAATTGCAGACTTTTTTGAAAAAGGGCTTCGGCCTCTTTTGCTCTGCCAGGCTGTACACCTCGGATTTGTGCTTTCAAACGCAGGGCATAGGCATTGTACTCTGGAGTTTCACTAACCGCTAAAGAAGCATCGGCGGCTTCGTCTGCTTCTTCCAGACGATTTTGTATAAAGCGCATTTCACTGTGATAACAGTGGTACAATCCATCAATGATGCCCACCACTGGATTCTGTTCCCGAAAGTGAAGGGCCTGTCTTAAGTAAAAGTCCGCTTTTTCCAGATTATCATAGAGGTAATAAACTTTGACCATAGTGAACAAGGCCATGACCTCATAATAGGCCATTTTGTTTTTTCGGGCATATTCCAGTCCCCTTTGGGACACAACAAGCGCTTCTTCCAGATTCTCGCCTATAGCGGCAAGTGTCCACCCATACCAACACAGACAATCAGTCAAACGGGTGAAGTTATTTGTTTGCTCGGCCACTGCAATGGATTTCTTACCAACAGCAATGGCCTGTTCAAAATCACCAAGAGCCGTATAGAACAATCCGCTGACGCCATAGGAATAAGCCACGTCATCCCATTGATTGTATTTTTCTGCCAATGCAATTCCTTCTTTGAGCATCTCAATGCCTGCGATGCCGTTGCCGGAAAAACCCAAAGGCTTACCCATTGCATTGATCAGTCTCATCTTCATTTCTTCATTGTCGGTTCCTTCAATCAGATCAAGGCTTTGTTGAAAATGTACTAACGCTTTGCGGTGTTGTCCATTCAAGTAATGATACCGGCCAATATCGTTGTGAACGGTTGCAATGCATTGTGGATCATCTAAAGTTTCTGCAACGGATAAGGCTTCTTCGAGAATAGCAAGAACCTCTTTTGCTCCACTGACATAAATGCCAGCCGTCAAAATGTGGTGAGCTAGTTCAATATGGAGTCGTTGATTGTCCTCAGAAGAAGGCAATTGTTTCAAGTGGTTGAGAGCCTGGCGAAAATATTGGGTGGCGTTTAAGTTGGCACAGGTTTCCTGAGCTTTTTTGGCAGCCTGACGTGTAAAAACTATGGCGTTTTCGTGGTGGTTACTCAAATTATAATGGTAAGCCAGTTCATCAATGGCCTCCTGATTGTTCTTCTGCAACCAGTTCGCATAGAATTCATGATAACGAGGAATCTCATCTTGCTCAATTCTGGAAATCAGGATGGAAACCGCTTTATCGTTCAGAAAGCTGTAATGCCCGTTGCGTGGATATTGATGCTTCTGGATGAGGTCTGCCTGTAAGGCTTCATCAATGGCTGCCAGGCATTGTTCCTGAGTGTCCACAATCGCAAGACTTTTGCCTAAAACAAATAAAGCCGTATAATCAAATTCCTGGCCAATGATTGCAGCACAAGTCATCAAGTGGGATGTCTCCTCGGAAAGCTGCTCGATTTGTTCGTTAACAATTTGTGTGATATTTTTGGGAAATTCAAAGGCTCTCAATTTCTCCTGGTTCACATACCATTTTTGTTGGGAGAACTGGATCACCTGCGTTTTTGCCAGAGATTTGAGCAAATCCATGATCATGGAAGGATTGCCTGACGATGATTCATATAATTGGTAAACCAGTGTGCCCGTGTTATGCAAGCCTCCAACAAAAATTTGCCGGATCAGCTTGGGCAGGAGGGCTTCCGGAAAGACTTTTAAGCGGAGTTGGTGCACCTCTTTTCCAAAGGATGAAAGGGACTGCAAAAATTGGTTGAATTCTTTACTGAGATTTTCTTCTCGATAGCTGCCTAATAAGAGGATGGGACTTTTGACTTTTGCCTCCAGAAAATAATGGATGAGTTGTAAACTTGGAGCATCGGCCCACTGTAGATTGTCGATGGCAATGACAAACCCGCCTTGTAAGGAAGACAATTGTTCAAACAGGAGGATGAGCCGCTGCAAAAGTGTGCTTTGTTCTTCTCGGGGCGTGTATGTTTTGGTATCTGCTTTTGATTGCCATTTTTCCAGTTCTGGCAATAAACGAATGAGCGGCCCTTGTTGCTCCCCCATCACATCAAATAATATTTTATCCAATTGTTCTTGATCGTCTAAAGGAAGATAATCTTTTTTTTGTAATAAATCCTGTAGAATCCGAATCAAAAGGCGATACGGCATTGAATTTTCTCGTGTGCTGTTTTTTCCAAAAAGCCACCAGATGTGTTGGTTTTTGAACTCCTGGAGAGCCAGCTCGACTAACATACTCTTGCCCATTCCCGTTTTACTGGACACCAGAACAAAATATGGTTGTTTCTCAGTTTGAGCCGAGTCCCAACACTCCTGAATTTGCTGCAATTCATCCTCGCGTCCGACACAAGAAACGTCAAAATTCAAATCTTTGATAAAATCTTGTGTGAATAGTTCAAAAGCTGGATTGCTTTCTCCTTGCTCCAGTCGTTGTGTTAATTGAGAAAGGTCATAAATCAGCCCAGAGGTACTTTGGTAACGGTGTTGAGGGTCTTTGGCCAGTAGCTTCGAAGCAATGGTTTCTAGTAAAACCGGAACTGGGTGTTCGGAAGTATTTAATTTTGGGGGAGATTTGGCAGTATGCTGGTGCAATAGAGTTTTCAAATCATCTGCTTCAAAAGGTCGTCTTCCCATCAACATTTCATAGCAGATAATGCCCAAGGCGTATAAATCAGAACGGTGATCAACAGAACGCTGGATCATGCCTGATTGTTCGGGAGGCATATAGGCATAAGAACCAATGATGTTTCGTGTTTTTTCTTTCGACAGGCTGACTAAGTGTGCCAGACCAAAATCCAAAACCTTGACGGTTTGTTCTTTGCCGACGAGCCAAATATTACTGGGTTTTAAATCCTGATGGAGCAGTTGCTTATTGTGCACATAATCCAAGGCGCTCGCAATTTGTAAAATGATCTGCAATGCGGTTTTTAGCGAAAGAGTTCCTTTTTTGATCAAATATTTGAGCGTGTTCCCCTCCAGAAATTCCATCACCAGAAATGGATGCATTCCATCACTGCCCCAGTCCAGCAGACGAATGATATTGGGATGGGAGATTGTGGAAAGGACTTGAATTT
>JANQHV010000318.1 GCA_028282505.1 SAR324 cluster bacterium
AGTGATCCGACAATGTGGAATAATTCCTCCAGATGTTTTCGCTCAGGTGTTTGGCCAGGAAAATTGATGTCTGTTGTTTCCTTTGTTACTGGATCGACGATTTTAATACCTGTTCTTGTGCTGCCAGGAATCCTGATAAAACGATCTTCAATGCCTTTATTTTGAAAAAGTGTTTCAAAAAGGCCGGTATTCTCCATGCCCAGGAAGCCAGTAGCCATCATTGAAAATCCATAATCTGCCAGGAATGAGGCCACGTTCACTCCTTTGCCACCTGGGTTCGATTCTGAACTTTGAACCCGATTGACCTCTCCAATTTGGAATCCTGGGATCGCAACCGTTTTGTCGATGGCCGGGTTTAGTGTTATTGTCGCAATTTTCATCACAATACCTCCTCTTGGTTTACAAGTTGCGTACTTGATTGGCATTGACGCATTTGAGAGCCTTTTCGGCAATCAACTTGGCATCACTCATTGAAAAATTTCTCACCTGGGCTTTTACAGCAGCAATGCTGGGAATGCTCACACTCAATTCTTTCACTCCCAAACCAGTAAGAATCATGGCTCCTTTGGGATCAGCAGCCATTCCTCCACACACACCTACCCAGATGCCTGCTTTATTCGCCGCTCTGACAGTCTGATCGATCATCCTTAGTATTGCTGGATGTAATCCATCGGCCTGCTTAGAAAGCAATGGATGCATCCTGTCGATGGCCAGTGTGTATTGAGTCAAATCGTTGGTGCCCACAGAGAAAAAATCCACTGATTTGGCCAGCTCTTCTGCCATAGCAACTGCCGAAGGTACCTCAATCATGATGCCTATTTCTACTGGATCTGCTCCGATTTTTTGCCTGACTTCTTCGGTGATTTCTTTGGCAGTCTCTAAATCTTCCAAAGTCGATATCATGGGAAACATGATTTTAACCGGACCATGCTGCGATGCTCTAAAAACTGCTCTTAACTGAGTTTTAAACAAGTCCATTTGCGTCAGGCAAAGACGAATTCCTCGCACACCCAAAAAAGGATTATCCTCTTTGGGCAGGTTGAGATAAGGAACTTCTTTGTCACCGCCAATATCCAGAGTTCTCACAATCAATGGCAGACCATTGAGGCTTTTAACCATCTCCAGATAGATTCTGTACTGCTCTTCTTCGTTGGGAGGTTCGTTTCTTTCCAGGAAAAGAAATTCTGTTCTGAGAAGACCAACCCCTTCGCCTCCATTATTGACAGCCTGTCCGGCCTCACCATCTTTCCCTATGTTGGCAACCACTTCGATTCTTTCACCATCAGTGGTCATGGCTGGCTGAAATCGAACGGCATGCTCTTCGTTTCTTTTTTCACGAAGTACTTCCTGAGCCTGCATGGCCGATTCAATGTCTTTGTCGGTGGGATCGACATACAGTACTCCGCCATCACCATCCAGGACTGAGAATGTTCCTTCATCTTGATGCAACACTGCTGGGCCTGCACCAACGACTGCAGGAATGCCAAGCGAACGGGCAATGATCGCAGTATGGGAACTCGGGCCACCACCTGCTGTGCAAAATCCAAGGATTAATGATGGGTCCAGTCCAGCAGTATCAGAAGGAGTGAGATCTTCAGCAACCAGGATAACGGGCTTTTCCGGTTGAAATAATTCCTCCTCGGCCACTCCAGCAAGAAGACGGAGCACACGCGCCCCCACATCATCCAGGTCTGTTGCTCGTGCTGCTAACAGTTCGTTATCCAATCCCTTCATCGATTTGACTCGTGACAAAATGGACTGCTGCCAGGACCATCCAGCACTTCCTCCTTTATTAATTCTCAGAACAGCTTCGTCTATCAAATCATGGTCACTGAGAAATTCCAAATGGGCTTTAAAAATAGCTGCTTTGCCCACTCCTGAGCGTCCCTTTACCTCTTCATAAAGATGATTGAGTTCCGCTTGTGCATTGGCAATGGCCTGATCCAGTTTTTTCTTCTCAACCACTGGATCTTTGGCGGTAGCTTCAACAACCACTTTGCGTTTCTGAAAGAGTTTCAATGGACCGATGGCCAAGCCAGGAGAAGCCGATATACCAGGAATTGCACTATCTGTCTTACTGGGCTTCCAGTTATGGCCCCATGCTTCCTCTTCAGCAATTTCTTCTTCCTTTTCTTCCTGGATACTATTGGTTAATGCCCTAACCAACGCACTCAACGCCTCATCTTCATCTTCCCCTTTGACCAGAATTGTTATCCGGCCTTGGGCAGGAACACCAAGCTTGAGCAAAGAAACCAGGCTTTTGCCATCTGCTGTCTTTTGCTCATACCTGACAATCACTCGTGATGCATACTGTTTCGCCGTTTCCACAAAAGCAGTCGCAGGGCGGGCATGCAAGCCGTGGGCTCCTGTCACTTCCATTTCAGCGCTCTTGCTGTAATCACTGTCATCTGGACCCGTTGTCTCTTCTTGCTCATGAGTCCCCTTGCCTGCCAGAGTTTCTGCAATTTGATTCATGTCTGTGGTTTTAGAAAGCAACGCAATCGCTTTTTCATCATCCAAGACTCCAGTGAGATTGGTCAATATCTCAATGTGTTCGTCTGAACGAGCCGCAATCCCGACCACCAAATATACTTTTTCACCAGGATTCCACTCCACTCCCTCTGGCAACTGCAATACCGCAATCCCCGTCTTCTTGATCAGATCCCGATGCTTGGGCAATCCATGAGGAATCGCAATCCCATTTCCCAAGTAGGTATTGGCGACTTTTTCCCGTTCCATCATACTGTTTATGTAACCGTTTTCAATAATTTCACTGTCAATTAAAAGTTGACCTACTTTTTCAATTGCTTCAACTTTCCCCGAAGCATGGGCGTTCAGCCTAATGTTATTGATGTCAAGTGTTAGCATTGTCGGACTCCTTTTTTAGAAAAATTGATATTTTTTGTAATCGATTACAAAAATTGTAATCGTTTACATAAATCATGTCAAGAATTTTTTTTGATTTTTTTCTAAGAAGCACTACACCCCTCATTAAGCGATTGAAATTAAATGATTTATTTAATATAGCGGTCAAGAAAAATTTTTTCCTATGGTACATTTTTTGTGGATTATAAATAGGTTAATGATTGACCACCAAAACCCACCAAAAAAGATCTTTTTAGTGCGGTCGGCGTTCCGATTTTTTGTGGGGATCCGACCTTTCGGTTTCGTGGCCATCGGCAAGAACGAGGCCTGAGGCAATCTCACAGGCTTCTCATAGAAAATGGCTTGACTTCAATTATGTAATCGATTACAAATACTTCATCAGTTATTTAAAGCTTCCTCTCCTTGGGGAGCGGAATACCGCCCGGAGGTTAGGGTCAGCGGAAAATAGAGAAAATAGCAATTATAGTAAGAGACGTAAAATGAGTAGTATCAAAGAAGTTGCCCACATGGCAGGTGTATCGACTGCCACTGTTTCCAGAGTACTGGCCAACAAACCCCATGTGAAACAAGCAATCCGGGAACGTGTTTTAACAGTGGTCGAAGAGTTGAATTATAGACCCAATCGAGTGGCTAGAAGTTTGAGAGCCCGTCAGTCGAATATCATCGGTCTGATCATATCGGATATCCAGAATCCCTTTTTCCATGCTGTCAGCAGAGCTGTGGAAGACACTGCCTATGAAAAAGGGTACAGCGTCATTCTTTGCAATGCAGACGAAGATCCTGAAAAAGAAGCCCGGTATATTGACCTGATGCATGATGAAAATGTAGCTGGCGTGATATTATCTCCAACTCGCAAATCATCAGACAATTTTCGAGAAGCCATGCAAAATGGAATGTCGATGGTGGTGATTGATCGGAAGGTCAAAGATTTTGACATTGATACAGTGCTGATCGACAACATCGAATCTGCGGCTAAATTGGTCACTCATCTGGCAGAGCATGGACGGAAAAGGATTGCAGGACTTTTTGGCTTGGGAAGTACCACTGGCAGAGAAAGGTATGAAGGGTTTGTCAAAGGACTGGAAAAGCACGGGATGGTGCCAGATCCTGCTATCACCAAATATGTGAATGCCAGAGTGGAGGACGGTTATTCGGCCATGCTGGAAATGCTGGATCTTGATAATCCACCAGACGCCGTTTTCACAACGAATGGTTTGCTGGCTGCCGGGGCCTTGGGAGCAATCAGAGAGCGTGGCAAAACAATTCCTGATGAGATCGCCTTTGGTAGCTTTGACAAAACTGCCTGGACAAAAATAGTGGAACCTCCCATAACTGTCATCGAACAACCTACCTACGAAATCGGAAAACTGGCAACTGAACTGATGATAAAACGGCTGGAAGATCCCTCTCGTCCAACACGAGAGGTCACTCTGAAGACAAAGTTGGTTTTACGGAAATCTTGTGGCTGCCAGGGATAAGGACTCTAACGCTTTTTACCAATCCACGCCTTTTTGTGCTTTGATACCAGCCTGATAAGGGTGTTTTACATTCGTCATTTCGGTAACAAGATCAGCAATTTCCATGATGGACGGTTTGGCGTATCTGCCGGTCATCACAATATGCAGATCCAGGGATTGTTGCAAAAAATCAAGCACCAGTTGTTCATCCAAAAAGCCATAGTGAATGGCGTAGTTGATTTCATCCCACACCACCAGGCGATACTTCCCAGACAGAGTAACTTCTTTGCATTTTTCCCACGTCTCTAAAGCAGTGCGAATGTTTTTCTCTTTATCTGGATTGTTCCAGGTAAATCCATCACCCATCGTGAATATATCCAGCTGCTCCATCTGTTCTGCCAGCTTAGCTTCACCATATTTGTAGTCTTCGGCACTTTTGATGAATTGGACAATGGCTGCATGCCAGCCATGAGCAAGTGTTCGCATGACCATGCCCAGAGCTGCTGTGGTCTTTCCCTTTCCTTCTCCTGTATGAACAATGATTAGCTTTTTGGTTTTCATCGACACTCCGTACTTATTGTGAAAACGTATCTGTCTTGCAATTCTGAAGTTGACAAAATACTGTAAATTTATAAACTTTGATAGTAACAATATAAGAAACGATAGGAAGAATATGCATGAATTACCGAAAATAGAAAATTTAAAAATCTCCTCTCTGGAAGAAGCCACGGAAATTATCAAGCTCTTGATTTTGAAAATTCGAAATATCGAGGATAGAGAGCCAATTCGAGATCAAGGATTGGTAGAAGAAATCATGCATTTGCGTACAGAAGTGAATACCAGATTCATCGAATTAGAAGGCAAAGTTGATGAAAATACTCTCGCGATAAAATCACTTGAAAGTAAATTTGACCAAATGCATGAGACCATGAAAGATCAAAGTACACAAATGAAGGGAGGATTTGATAATATTGGTAAAATCCTTCAGGAAATTTCAAACAAATTAGACAAGTGAGTATTGCTCAAACATTTTACTAAACTTACTTGTCTATTAATGTTTACTCAGAACCTGTTTGGAAAAGATGGTTCGTGGCGAAAAATCGACCTCATTGAGCGGATTTTTGAGAAAATTTAAGGCGAATAGTCGGCCTATTTAACGAAAATTTTCTCAAAACAG
>JANQHV010000357.1 GCA_028282505.1 SAR324 cluster bacterium
GGATATTTATATGATTGTGGCGGTCAATGATTTCAATATGGGGGCTATGGAAAACAAAGGATTGAACGTATTCAATTCCAAATATGTCCTGGCCAAACCAGAAACCGCAACCGATGAAGACTATCGCAACATTGAAGGTGTGATTGCTCATGAGTATTTTCATAACTGGACTGGCAATCGAATCACATGTCGTGACTGGTTTCAATTGAGTTTAAAAGAAGGTTTAACCGTGTTTCGTGATCAGTCTTTTTCTGCGGATATGGGAGCAAAAACCGTACAGCGGATTAGTGACGTGAGAATGCTGCGTGCGGTTCAATTTCCAGAAGATGCAGGTCCTATGGCCCATCCTGTGCGAGGGGAGTCTTATATTCAGATCAATAATTTTTACACAACAACGGTTTACAACAAAGGAGCGGAACTCATTCGGATGATCCATATTTTGTTAGGAAAAGAAGGGTTTCATCAAGGAATGGATTTGTATTTTCAACGGCATGATGGGCAGGCCGTAACGACCGATGATTTTGTCAAAGCAATGGAAGAGGCAACTGGTCATGACTTGAGCCAATTTCGCAACTGGTATGTGCAGGCAGGAACCCCTCATTTAGATATTAAGACAACTTATGAGGTTGCTACACAAGTCTACACGATGGTGGTGAGGCAATCCTGTGACCCTACGCCAGGGCAAACGGAAAAGCAGCCGTTTCATATCCCTTTGATGGTGGGATTGCTCGATCAGCAAGGGAAAGACATGCCTTTGCTGCTGGAAGGGGAAGATCCTTCATGCACAAATATCAGTCGTGTTCTGGAACTACAAGCAAAAGAAACAACCTTTCGTTTTCTCAACATTCCCGATCCTCCAGTTCCTTCGTTACTGAGAAGTTTTTCGGCACCTGTCAAATTGAATTATGAGTACTCCGATCAGGAATTGGCATTTTTGATGTCCAATGATAGCGATGAGTTCAATCGTTGGGAAGCAGGACATCAATTAGCCATCAATACTATTCTGAATTTGGTAGAAGACTATCAGCAAGAGAAGGCATTGGTGCTGGGGCAGCACATTATTGAGGCATTTGGCAAGTTACTCAATTCGGATCTGGATCAGTCTCTGATTGCCGAAACGTTGATACTTCCTTCAGAGTCCTATCTTGGTGAGTTGATGGAGGTGATTGATGTGGGGGCGATCCACCATGTGCGCAATTTTGTAAGGGATACTCTGGCAGAAAAACTGAAAACTGAATTTTTAGAAATTTATCAACAGAATGAGGATAAAGGACCATATCGGATTGAGCCAGAATTTATGGCAAAACGCCGATTGAAAAATGCCTGTTTGTCGTATCTGATGCGTTTGAATGACCAGGAGATGAGATTGCTTGGCATGAAACAGTTTAAAGAGTCAGGCAATATGACGGATGTCCTTGGTGCACTGGGGGCGTTATCTCAAAAGGAATGCCCAGAAAGGAGGGAGGCCCTGGATGCATTCTATGAAACCTGGAAAGAAGATACACTGGTGGTGGATAAGTGGTTTTCACTGCAAGCTTTGTCTCCTTTACCAGGAGCCTTAGATGAAGTGAAACAATTAATGACCCATCCTGCGTTTGATCTGAAAAACCCGAACAAAGTCCGTGCTCTCATCGGAGCCTTCTGTCATGCCAACCCTTTTCATTTTCACCAGGCAAATGGAGAGAGTTATCAATTCCTCAGAATGTGTGTGCTTAAATTGGATACCCTCAACCCTCAGATTGCAGCACGATTGTTGGGATGCCTGAGCCAGTGGAAGCGATACGATCCCAAACGGCAGGCTTTGATGAAACAGCAACTGGAACAGATTGTCCATACCACCAATCTTTCCTCGGATGTCTATGAAATTGCTTCGAAAAGTTTAGGCTAATGGTCTGGGTGCTGATACAGCATGCTGGTGAGAAAAATAAATTTTTCGGTATCACCACTGTAGGCGGCAGACTCGACATGCAGGAGCAGTTCTGGAGCAAAGTCCGGACAGAGGTGACGGATGGCATTTATTTTTTCTAGAATCTGATCCAAAAGATAAATGGGAGTTTGGGATAGCGTTTCGCAGTACTCGACCAATTCTTGTTTGATCGCTTCAGGTAGTGATGAAAAGGAGGGTGGGTGTGGAAAATCAGGAGGTGGGATTTTCCGTAAATATTTTCCCAAAATAGAAACCAGTTGTTCAAAATCCACTGGTTTGGTCACGTACCCCTGGATGCCAACGATCAATGCTTCTTTTTGTTGTTCGGTGAAGGCATTTGCTGAGATGGCAATAATGGGAATGTTAATATCTTTCATTTCGTCCTGAATGCATTTAGTGGTCTCAATCCCATCCATCCCGGGCATGTGCATATCCATTAAAATCAGATCGGGAAAGGAGTTTTGTGCTTTCCACTTTCTTAACATTTCAAGGGCCTTCTGGCCGCTTTCTGCCAAATGCAGAGAGAGGGCCAGATCCTCAAAGTAAGTTTGCATGACCACTTGATTCATGGGGTTGTCTTCTACCAACAAAACCAGATTGTCTGGAGCAAAATAATAATTCAGGGAAATATCCTGGTTGTATTCTGTTTGATTTACCTCCTTTAATGGCAGTCTGACGGAAAAAGTGGAGCCTTCACCCACCGCACTTTTGACATCGATGGTACCTTTTAGCAGGTGAACCATGTTTTTTGTGATTGCCAGACCCAGTCCAGTTCCACCAAAGTGGCGAATGGTGACACTTTCTTCCTGAGTGAATGCTTCAAAGATATCTTCAAAACGCTCCTGAGAAATACCAATGCCTTCATCTTTGATTTCAAATAAAACCTGATGTTCTTTTCTGGAAGCCTTCAAGAGTACTTTTTTTCCTTCTGGAGTGAACTTGATGGCATTACTGGTCAGGTTCATCAAAATTTGATTGAGTTTGAGACGGTCTGATCTGATGTTAGTGGGGAGTTGGGAATCATATTCATAAGAAAATTGAAGATCTTTTTCGAGGGCTTGTGCTTTGTTGATATGAAAAATTCCTTCAAAGAGTTTTTTCAGATCTAAATCTTCTTCCGAAATCGCCATTTTACCAGCCTCGATTTTGGAAAGATCCAGGATGTTGTTGATCACTTCGGAGAGATGTTGTCCACTCAATTTAATATTTTCCAGATATTGTTTGAACTCTATGGGAATATCAATTTTTGTGGATTTATTGAGTAAAATTTGACTAAAACCCACAATGGAGTTGAGGGGGGTACGAATTTCGTGACTCATGTTGGCCAAAAACTGCGATTTGGTGAAATTGGCCAGCTCCGCTTGTTCTTTTGCTTGTTTTAGTGCTTGTGTGCGCTCCTCGATTTGATTTTCGAGAAACTCATTGGTTTGTTGCAGGACTTCTTCGGCTTGTTTACGGTTGGAGATGTCCCGGACCGAAGAACAAATTTTGAAAGGATTTCCTTCATTGTCGTAATAGAGCCTTGAATTGGCTGAACAGGGAATAATGGTATTGTCTTTGTCTTTAAAGACAACTTCATAATCATGCAGTGCTTCTTTTTTTTGCAGCTCTTCTAAAATATCTATACGATCTTGAGGATCTGCATACAACATAGCAATTGATTTGCCGATTAAGTCTTCACGTTTGTATTTTGTCATCTTCTCAATGGAAGGAGTCACTTCCAGGATGGGGCCTGTAAAGAGTACTTCAAAATAGACATCCTGGATGTTATCAAACATGGAGCGGTAACGCTGTTCGTTCTCTTGAATGGTTTGATTGGCCTTCCGCAGATCTTGTGTTTGTTGAATGACCATGTCTTCCAGATGTTCCTGGTATTGTCGATTCTCTTCCAGCAGTTTTACTCGTTCCAGTGCTTGATTGATAGTGTGTTGAACGACCGACATGTCCTGGACGGGTTTAACAATAAAGTTCCATGCTCCCAGGCGAATGGCTTTTACTGCTGCCTGAATGGCGCCTGCCCCAGAAACCACGATAATGGGGACTTCCTCAGATATTTTCTGAATCTTTTCCAATACTTGAAATCCATCAATTTCTGGCATATACAGGTCTGTTAGAATGAGATCGGGGTGTTCTGCCAAAAACGCCTCCAATCCTACTTTTCCATTTTCTGCTGTGATGATCTCAAACCCTTGTTCCTCCAGATAAATTTGTAAGTTCATGCTGATGTGAGGATCATCATCAATGACCAAAATTCGCTTTTTTACCGTATCCGTCATTTGTGGTTTTCCATTTTTCCAGATTTTAATATTTTTTATTAAATCCAGTTTTTTAAGCGTTTGGCTGCTTCTATCATGTCCTCGGTTTTTCCACAAAAAGAAAACCGCATGGTTTGATGGCCGCGAGTTGGGTCAAAATCGATGCCTGGTGTTGCGGCGATGCCAGTCTCGTTGAGTAATCGGCTGCAGAAGTTTTTGCTTTCATGGGTCAAGTGAGAAATATCAGCATAAATATAAAAAGCTCCATCAGCAGGTGCCAGTTTATCGAGTCCTGCGGCTGGCAGTTCATTGAGCAGCACCTCTCTGTTTTTGGCGTAGCGTGCCACGTGGTTATTGGCTTCCTCATAACAATCAAATGCGGCAATTCCTGCAATTTGTGATAATGTGTGAGGGGAGATATAAAGATTCTGTGCCAGACATTCGACGGGGCGTATCAGGTTATCGGGAATGACCATCCAGCCCAACCTCCAGCCTGTCATAGAAAGGTATTTCGAAAAACTGTTAATAATGATTGCCTCTTGCCAACAACTGTATGCCGACACGGCTGGATGTTGATAGGTAATCCCATGATAGATCTCATCAGAAATCAGGCGTATTCCTCTGGTATGACAATAATTGCACAAGGCTTCCATTTCTGCTTTGTTGATCATCGTGCCTGTTGGATTGGCAGGACTTGCCACAATCAGTCCGTCAATCGGATCATCGATCTGGTCAATCAATTCAGGAGTTGGTTGAAAACGGGTTTCTGGACCGGTCAAGATTTCGACGGGGTCGATTCCCAGAGCAATTAAAATATTGCGATAACAAGGATAGCCGGGGGAACCATAAACAACACGGTCCCCTGCATTGAAAGCAGCCAGAAATGCCAGGATAAATCCGCCAGTGGATCCACTAGTGATCACAATGTTGTGAGCAGATACAGGCAAATCATAAAAATCCTGATAATGACGAGCAATGCGCTCACGCAATGGCTCAATACCAAGGGCCACTGTATAGCCCAGTTTATCTTCTCCAAAAGCATTTTTTGCGGCTTCTAACACTTTTTGAGGAGCAGGAGTACTCGGTTGTCCTACTTCCAGGTGCAATACTTCGCAACCCAGGGCTTCTTGTTCTGCTGCGGCCTGCATGACGTCCATGACAATAAAAGGAGAGATTTGACTGCGGTTCGAAATTTTGAGCATGATTCTTTTTCAGGGTGTTTTGTGGAAAATAAGATTTGTTATATGTTTCATGGTACTTGTACTCCGAAGCGAAGTAAAGATATAGTATCTTCTTTGCGGGAAATCATCTAAAGTATTACAAATCCAATATCGGATCAATTGCATTTTAGCTATTCCTGAGCTATAGATTAATGTAAGAAAAAACAAAGAACCAAGCATATTTTTTGAAAGAAGGCTTACTATAAGGAGTGAATGAATGGAATTATCACATCGTGTGGAAGAGAATATTTACCTGATTTTGATGAGGGGAAATTTAGTAGAAGGAGAAGCCTCAGATATTTTGACGTACGCAAAATCTGCTTTTGAGGACGATGAAATCAAAGGAATGGTCATGAACTTTCAAGAAATTGTGAGGTTTGATTCTTCGGGGATAGGGGTCATTGTATCGGTTTTCAAACGGTTGCAACAGTTGCAAAAAAAGTTGGTACTTTGTCAATTGAATCAGAAGTTGACCGAACAATTGACCCGGATTCGTTTGAACAAACTCATTTCGATTTATTCTACGGAATCAGAAGCGTTGGCGAGTTTTCGATCATGAAACAATTAACCGTCGCAGAATTGGCAAAACAGTTTGGACTTTTGTATGAAGGTCGTGACAAGGCCTTAATCACACATGCCTGTGGTTTGGAAAGTACAGACCCTCATGGTATTTCTTATGTAGAAAATGAGCGTTTTGTGAAAAAAGCCATGGCATCTTCGGTGGAGGTACTGGTGTGTCGAAACAATCTGGAGTTGCCTGGTAAGACTCGGATTTTTGCGGATTATCCAGACATGACAATTGTGGAGATTACAAACTTTTTGCACCCTCCCAAAAAATATTTGCCAACCATTCATACTTCTCTAATCTTGGGTGACCATTGCCAGCTTGGTGAGAATCTGTCGATTGCAGCCAATGTGGTGATCGGAAGTCGGGTCACGGTGGGTTCAGGGACAGTCATTATGGAAGGCACTGTCATTGGAGATGATTGTGAAATTGGCTCGGATTGCATGCTGCACCCCAATGTGACCATTCGTGATGATAGTAAAATCGGCAATCGGGTTTTGATCAACGCAGGGGCCGTGATTGGTGCTGAAGGATACGGCTTTGTGACCCACCAAGGAAAACATTATAAAATTCCACAGGTCGGGTATGTTCACATCGAAGATGATGTGGAAATTGGAGCGTGTAACACGATTGATCGGGGACGATTTGGAGTGACTCGCATTGGACGTGGAACCAAGACCGATAATCTGGTGCATGTAGGACATAATGTAGAAATTGGGGAAGATTCTTTGATTGTAGGCATGGTTGGCTTTGCAGGAAGTACAAAAACAGGTCATCATTTGACAATGGGAGGACAATCCATGTTGGCCGGACACCTGAAAATTGGGAACCATGTCACGGTCAGCGCCAAGTCACTGCTGGCAAAAAGCGTTGGGGATAGAGAACGATATGCCGGGATTCCTGCACGTCTGCATAAAGAGTGGCTCCAGGCCAATGGCTACCTGTATCGATTGCAGCAGGTGTTTGACTTCATTAAAAAATTTAAAGGTTGATATATGATATCTAGATGTGCTTATTCAATAATAGGCTGTACTAAAAATTAAGAGATTGAGCAAAATACGTGAAAAAGGGATGAGAATAGAAAAAATTTTTTCTGGAGAGTGATATTGAATGAATTGGAACAGTTCAGAAAGCAATTAGCAACTGAGCAAGAAGCGCATCAGAAAACCGTTGCTAATCTCAAATATCAAGTGGCTTTGGATATCTTAGTCACCAACATATCCACGGCTTTCATTGAAGCCCAACCCAAAAATATGAAAAATGAAATTGGCCGAGCACTCCAGATGGTTGGTGAATTTGCTGATGTTGATTACAGTTATGCCATTTTTTTTTCCCATGATGGAAGTCAGACCGATTCAGTGATAGAGTGGTGCAGAGCAGGAATCATTCCTTGCACGCAGGAACTGGACGAACAGTTGAGAGCGATGCTGTCCTGGTTCATGGAGGAAATCACAGAACACTCGGTCTTGATGATTCCCCAAATGACCACAGAAATTGCAAAAACATCCATCTCTATCGAGCATATTAAATCTCTGCTTGTCGTGCCTTTGGTGCAAAGGGGGCAAATTGCTGGCTTGATTGGCCTCGAATCATTTCGGGAAGAAAAGACATGGGAAAAAGAAAAAAAG
Source organism: SAR324 cluster bacterium (assembly GCA_028282505.1). Taxonomy (GTDB): domain Bacteria; phylum SAR324; class SAR324; order SAR324; family NAC60-12. The sequence continues at coordinate 7,596 of JANQHV010000357.1, forward strand.
ATCATGACCTTGCTTAAAATTGTAGGCAATATCTTTGTTCAAGCCTTGAATCGCCAGCAGGCAGAAGAAGAACTCCAGCAGCAGGAATTGATCATGGTGCAACAAGCCCGGCATGCTCAAATGGGGGAGATGATCAGCATGATTGCCCATCAATGGAGACAACCACTTTCGACAATCAGTACCATTGCTGGAAATATGATTGTACAGCAGGAAATCGGGACCATGGAGCCAGATGACAGTAAGTCTCATCTGGAAAAAATCATCGGGCATACGCAGTTTCTTTCCAATACCATCAATGATTTTAGAAACTTTTTCAGTACTAAAAAGAAGGTGGATTTCGTATTTTTGACGGAACTGTTACAAAGCACACTGGCTATTATTGGTAAGTCTCTGGAAAATAAAAATATTCAAGTGGAACAGCACTCGACGATTGAAGTAAAAATTTCGACGTATGCCAACGAACTGATGCAAGTTTTTTTGAATATTTTGAAAAATGCCCAGGATGCCATCATGGAGCATCAAATCAAAGAAGGAAAAATACAAATTCGAATGTATCAGGAAGGTTCACACCAAATTGTTGAAATCTTGGATAATGCCGGAGGCATCCCGGACGATGTCATGGAAAATCTGTTCATTCCTTATTTTACGACCAAAGATGAATTGAATGGCACCGGTTTGGGCTTGTATATGTCCAAAACTATTGTAGAAAAGCATTTGAAGGGAATCTTAGTAGCTGAAAATGAAGGGGCAGGAGCAAAATTCAGCATTCAATTGCCCATGAATGCCTTGTCTTATGAAGAGCCTGTGGCAAATGAAAAATAATGGAGAGTTCCTATGAGCAGTATCCGCGAATTGGCACAACAAACAGCAGATTTGAGAATTTTATATGTAGAAGATGACGAACAGCTGCAAATAGAAACGACT
>JANQHV010000373.1 GCA_028282505.1 SAR324 cluster bacterium
TCACGACTTGCTTTTTTCTCGGCAGCAGACAGCTTAACATCTCCACTTTCGGAAAAAACCAGAATCCGATCCTGAACGTTGGGCAGGCTCCGTCTCACTCGTGTCGGAATTCCCATACCATAGTTGACGTGCCCGACCCCACACAACACGACCACTTTGTGCGAAGGATTGTTCTGCAACGCTTTCACAATCTGTGCAGCCATCACTTCATCTCGTACCACCTGTGCCTGGAAAATCCGTTCCAGGCGGCTTTCATCGACGGATGCATGGACCATCATCAATTGATCCAAAAAGGCTCGATACGGCGGATCTTCTAACAACATATCGGCAGGAAGGGACTTTCTGGTGGTTTCATCCAATTGGTCAATTCCAGACTGGGATACTTTTCGTACTGTCTGGTACCTGGCATTGAGTGCGATGAGTTTGGCTCCCAGCTGATGAGCGGTTTCTATAACCTCCTGGTATTGTTTATAGTTGCTCCAGATTTTCTCCCAGTTCGTTTCTTGGGCCAACTGATCAAAATCAGTTTGGCCCGAGTTGAATTTGTCCAAAATGGGCTGTTGCCAGCTTTCCAACTGTTCTAACCCCACAACCAGAGAAATCTTTTTGTGATGCAGTGCTTCAATGATTTGCTTGTGCAAATCATGATGTCGTTTGATCACATGCCGCTCTCCCAGGTAAATCACGTCCACTTTTTCCAAATCAGTAATCAAATCTGGAAACCGTACCGGCTCTCCACTGTACACATTTACCCAAAGACTGGGGCGTTGGGCTGACAGCAGGGTTGAGTAACTTGCTAAAAAGAGTAAGCTCATCGGCAAAATGAGAAAATGATAAAAAGTTAGCTTCACGTTTTTTATGAGTCCGATGGAGGTGAGAGAATGTGTGTCTTTGTTTTTATCTGAAATTTATACAGTATTCTTATTTGCGTCAAGATATACTTTGATGATCTGTCATAATTGATTTGATGATTTGTGAATACATCGACTTAACAGCTTGATTGTTGTGAGAATCGGAGCAACATATTGTATGTAATGATTCTATTTTCAACAAACTGGTGATACCAGCCTATGAAACCATCGGAGCAAAGGAAGGCCTCCCGGAAAGTTTTGCATTGGAAGCGTTGGTTATGGAAATTGGGACTGTTGGGCAGTATTGTTGCAGCAGCTTTTTTTCTGATTTATTTGTCAGAATTGAATGAGAAGGTACAACAACAATTCGCTGGCAAACGTTGGGCGCTTCCTACCAGTGTCTATGGCCGTCCTCTAGAAATTTATCCAGGCATGCGGATTGGCATGAAAGACTTCTTGTATGAACTCTCTTTCATGCAATATCAACCGGCCCATCGCATCAAAATTCCTGGAGATTACCAAAAGCATCGCACGACCATTGAATTGAAAACGCGGCCTTTTTCATTGGAGGATAATACAGAACCCTCTCGTCACCTTCGTCTCCGCTTTGATGCACAACGACTGATTTCTATTACAGACCTCTCCACTCAAAAACCGGTAGATATCCTGCAACTCAATCCTCCTTTGATTGGGCGTTTTTACCCCAAGCATGGTGAAAACCGGGTTTTGGTGCAGTTGCAGGACGTTCCTGAGACTCTGGTTGAAATGCTGGTCGCTACAGAAGATCGAAAATTTTATGAGCACATCGGCATTGATGTTTTTGCTATTCTGCGAGCGACCCTGACAAATCTAAAAGAAATGAGAGTTGTGCAAGGGGCCAGTACTTTAACGCAGCAGCTCGTAAAAAATTTTTTTCTCACTCGTGCTCAAACACTACAGCGAAAAATAGAAGAAGCCTGCATGGCATTGTTGCTAGAATGGCATTATGAAAAAGAAGAAATTTTAGAAGCCTATTTCAATGAAGTCTATTTGGGGCAAGATGGTGAGCATGCCATTCATGGTGTTGCCCAGGCAAGCTATTTTTATTTTGGTCGCCCTCTCCAAGAGTTGCAATTGCATCAACAAGCCTTGCTGGTGGCCATGCTCAAAGGTCCTTCCCAATACAATCCGCGCCGTTTTCCCAAAAAGGCATTGAAACGCCGAAACCTCGTTTTATCTATGCTGGTTTCTACCACCACAATAGATGAAGGACTCCTGGTTCATGCTTCGGAACAATCTTTAGGAATTGTGGAAAAGCCTCATTCCAGTCAAACGCCGTTTCCTTCCTTTCTGGCATTGGTCAAACGGCAGTTGCTTGAAGAATATGCCGAAGCTGATCTACAGTCCGAAGGGCTTCAGGTTTTTACTACCTTCGATCCACAGTTCCAACGAAAAATGGAGAGGGCGATTGACAAAAAATTAAAGCAACTGGAAGCAAGTTACCGGATCAAGTCCAAAACACTGGAAGTGGCCTCGATTCTGACGAACACCAATAATGGAGAGGTCTTGGCTATGGTAGGAGGGCGTAATTTTCGGTTTCCAGGATTTAATCGGGTTTTGGATGCCAAACGTCCCATTGGTTCTTTGATCAAACCGGTTGTTTACCTGGCTGCATTGTCAGAGGCAAAAGGCTACCATTTGATGAGCCTTTTGGATGATTCGTCACTCGAAATGGTGGTGAATGGAAAAAAATGGCGCCCTCAAAATTATGATCGTAAATTTCATGGAAATGTTCCTTTTTATCAAGCACTGGCGCATTCTTACAATCTACCATCAATCCGCTTAGGACTTGAGGTGGGATTGGATAAAGTGCAGCAAGCATTGCAGCAGCTTGGTTTTCAAAGAACAGTGGAATTTTTTCCCTCATCCCTGCTGGGATCAGTAGAGATGTCTGTTTTTGAGGTGGCCAAACTGTATGCTCCTTTGGCCTCTGGTGGTTTTTTTACTCCAATTCAAACCATTCGTTCTGTGGCGACACATGAAGGAATTCCGTTAAAACGTTACCCATTGGCAATTGAGCACACCCTGGATGTGGTGCCTGTCTATTTGCTTAATGTTGCTCTAAAAAGTGTGATTGAAGAAGGTACTGGGAGGAAGCTCAAGAAAATACTTCCTGCGCATTTGGATGTTGCTGGAAAAACGGGAACAACTAATGATTTAAAGGACAGTTGGTTTGCGGGGTATACCGGAGATCGGCTGGCTGTGGTTTGGCTGGGAAAAGACAATAACCAATCCACTAAATTGACAGGCTCTTCAGGAGCTTTAGCGGTTTGGGGGGAAATTATCAAATCCATTCCCAGCAAATCCCTCCAGCTCCATCAACCAGAGAATGTGGAGTGGCTCACCGTCAATCAAGACTCTGGAGCATTGACTGAAGAACAGTGTCCAAATGCAATACGTGTCCCATTCACCAGGGATTCCCGTCCTACTGAGCTGCAACCATGTCCTGAGTTAGTAACAGAACAGGTCCAGCCAATAGAAGTTGTCAAGGAAAAACCTCTCCAGACACCAGTTTCAAAGGCCCCTGTTAAGTCTCCATCTCCAAAATCCCTTGACAATGAGCAAGGATGGGGTATCTTTCAATGGTTAAAGGGGTTATTTGAATGAAACTTTTTTGTCTTGCCATGATTGCCCTGGTTTTGTTGTTCGGCAATGCTTGTCGCTCTGGAGTGCAAGCTCCTGCACCCCAAGAAAATCCTCAGGTCATTAGAGCTGTCCCTGATACCTCTTCTGAAGTACACAAGACCTCAGAAGTTCCTGGTCAATCCACAAAATTGCTTGCTCCGAAGTCTCCTCCTCTCAGGAAAAATATCCCTGAATTGTCTAAGAAGGAGACAACAATTTTGGATAGGGATCGCCGAGCAGAACGGTCTGTAACGCAAAAATTATTGCGCCAGGCACAGCAATATATGCAGCAGGCCAAATGGAAGCAGGCTGCTAGGGTGTTGGAGCGGGCATTACGAATCGATTCCTCTGATGCTCAATTGTGGAACGCATTGGCCCAAATTCATTTGCAGCAAGGGCATTACCAACAGGCAGAAAATTTTGCAAAAAAATCAAACTTCCTGGCAGGAGGTAACCATTCTTTGAAGGAACAAAACGAACTCATTATTCAAAATGCACGGAAGCATCAGTTTTAAGGCAAATAGTTCCTCCCTCTCTCTATCACTGCGAATAATTTTTCTAGCCAATTGCTTCTGTCAGAAAATGGTTCACGCAAAAATATCAAGAACATCTATTTCTTTTAAAAATGGGTAAGACCAATGCTGTGGTAGTTTGAGAGCGATTGTGGTGCAGGGAAAACATAAAATTTTTTCTGTATCGAAAAATTGGTACCAGTTGTGCTTGCCGTGTTGGGTAAGTCAAACGAGATTTTACACGATTTTTTGTTTCGATCAATAAATAGAAATATTACAAAAATTGGGTGAAGAAAACATAGATCAGGCCAATATGAAAACACCAGCGGTATTTGAGATTGCGGGGCAGGCAAATGGTTATCAATGGGAAGAGATAAGTCAGCCATCCATAAAGGAACAATTGTCATCGAAAATACAAACCGATCCCGCCTTTGAACTCATTGGTGGTGCGATGCACTATGACTGGGGCAAACCAGGAAAAACCTCGTTAGTATCGCAACTGATGCCAGAAGCTAAAATTGACCCGGCCAAGCCTTATGCTGAATTATGGATGGGAGTGCATCCCAACCAACCCTCTCGCGTCAAGCTGGGCAACGGAGAATGGTTGTCAGAGGTCTTGATGAAAAATCGAGCACTTTTAGGAAATTACACTTTCGAACGATGGGGAACGCTGCCCTTTTTGCTGAAGGTGCTTTCCATTGCCAGACCGCTTTCCATTCAAATACACCCTGATAAAGTGTGGGCAAAACGACTTCATTCGCAAGAGCCTGATCATTATCCAGACGATAACCACAAACCAGAGATTGCGCTGCCACTGACAACCTTAGAGGTCTTATATAGTCTGGAAGAACAACATGCCTGGAAACACATATTGAACCAATATCCCCCTCTTGCCAAATATTCCAATCAAGTGGGATGTGAGCCCCCCAGTATTCTTCCTGCTTTGTTGAATTTACCAGAAAGTGAAGAAAATCAACTACTGGAAGATCTTTATACACATCTGCAGAGCAAACAACACCCCAGTGAAAAAGAGCAGTTATTTCTGTCGCTCTATCCTCAATACCCAAATGATTTGGGATTGTTGTTTATCTTTTTTATGCGGAAACTCTCTATAGAGCCAGGCAATACGTTATTCATCCAGACCAATCATCTGCACAGCTACCTCAGTGGAGATCTGGTGGAATGTATGGCCAATTCAGACAATGCCATTCGCGCAGGAATCACCGGTAAATATAAAGATGTCCAGCAATTGCTATCCGAGCTTTCTTACGATGATCATGCGCCTCAGTTGAGTAGTGGTATCGTTGATGCCCAGTATGTCAAACGATTTCCAACAGATGCTGAAGAATTTGAATTACAGGAAATTTGCTTGCCACAAAATCGCTCATTGCTGCAAGGCAAGCGTCCTGTCCCTGCGGTTCTTTTGACGCTTTCAGGAGAAGGAAAAGTTTCTTCCAATCATAGCAATTTGATGATCAAAAAAGGCAGTGTCATCTTTGTAGGTGCCAACCACTCCTATGGAATCAGTGCCTCAACGGATTTGCGGGTTATCCGGGCAACAGTGCCGTTTTCCTCAGATATTTGCTAAGTCACACGTTCCGCTGTTCAGGAAAGAGCGGATGCCCTTCTCTTTCTAAAAATTGGTGCAATCCTTTTAGAAAATCCTGATGATTGTCTCTGATTTCGTCAGGCAGGCTATCCACTACCTGGATCAATGATTGAAAAAGGGAGGGACGCATTTTAGCGACCATCTCAAAGCTCTCCATCTCGTATTTGGTGTCCTCCACCATTCGCGAATAATCAATATTTTTTGTCGTTCCACGGTGACATACCTTGGGCTTGATATGGTACAACTGAAAATAAGGATTGGGTTGGCCAGCTTTACTGAAAGGAGCCCGTCCGATTGCTAAAAATGTATCGGGGGCTGTTTTCAAATATACGGCCTCATCGGTAAATTCTTTGATCACACTGCGTCCATCGATGTTGACACCCACTTTATGAGTTGTGATTTGCAAAGAACCACGTTCTGAGTAAAACGCAAGTATAGCATCCACAAACTCCACAAAATCCGCATAAATATAGAGTTTTAAGGATGCTGAATCGAAGAAACTGCGTTGTATATTGGGAAATTTGCTTTCATAAGTAGTGGTTTTGAATTCCCTGGCATATCCAACCCAATCGACATTTATGGGTTCTACTGGTTCCCCAGCATCGGGAACCCTGGGAATGGTCTCAGGTTCGGGAGGTGCTTCAGGTTCGGGAGGTGCTTCAGGCTCTTTGGATTTTAAATTCAAACGTTTGACAAAACCTCCCAGAGTTTTTAATAAGGTTGTTGCCAGATGAGGTGAGCCCGCTTCTTCTTTTTGTTTGGCATCTTCCACATGGACTTTGACGGTAGCGGCCATGTATTTTTTTTCAGCTTTTTGCTCACTGCCAATATCAACAGCCCTGGTATTTGTCCCCGAAGGCACCTCTCCTTCAAGTTCGTTTCGTTTCCGGTTATTAGAAATCGCCATATGAATGTTTTCGGCAACTGATGCAATTTGGGCCATACTCAGGGAATCCAGAAGTTCCTTTTCTGTGGATCGAGCTTTATGGAGTGCCGTCTGAAGATCGGAATCTGTCGATGGCAAGTAGGCTTCTCCCTGATTGAATGCAGTGATGTTGGTCTTTTTTAATGCTTTTGTGTGATCATAAGTCTGATCCTCGTTTTCCAAGTTGGTAAATATTTGATTCAATTGTTGGTAAACTTTTACTTTGATCAGACTGTACTGAGGAATCTTCAAAGCGCCTGACTCTAGATTCTGGATGTCCATCCGATGCAGCTCTGTATAGATCCAATGTCGCAAGTACTTATCCTTCCATTTCAGGTAAGTGACTATGGAAGGATTGCCATACAATCCAAAAATAAATTCACGAAATCGTTCAACAATCAGAGGATAGCGATGTTTTTCATTGAAAAGCGGGGATGGGTTGCCTAATATTTGAAGAATATTCTGGGCCAGGGTTTCTCGTTTCCACTGAACATTGGCTTGCAGAGATCTGGGCAGAACATTTTTAATATTTTTCAGTGGAATTTCCGCATAATCGAGTAATTGTTGATGAATTTCACTGATTTCTGCTTCAGATAAACCTTCAAACAATTCCTTTGTCTCTAAAATGATTTTGGTTACTTTGTAGGTACCAAATGCTTTGGCACCATAGATACGAAGGATTTTTTCTTTCACAGTGACGGAGCCCATGAACAATAATTTGATTTTGTCCAGTAGAGCGTCAGAGTTTTTATAAAAGGGATAGGTAGATTGAAGGATTGGGTACTGTTCTTCTGGCAGTTCGTTGCTTAAAAACTTTTGTATTTGATCACAAAGGATGATGGCTTCCTGGAGACTGGACTGATCAAATTGCAATCCCCCCTCTGTGACAACTTGTGAGTGTGAGTCGTTATCGTTTTCCGTCTGGAGTTCTGCTTCCAACTCTTCAAAATATTGAATAATCGGATCAATAAAACTCTGGTAGGAAGTAGGTATATTCTCTGTCATAATCTCTGGATTTTGCTTGTCAATAACTTCACTTTATGCAGATGATGCTATAATTATGCCTCACTTCCCCCTGTTTTTCTCCGTAATTTAGCAGTTTCCTCATCCATTAGACGCTTAGAGGGTTTCCCGAAATTCAGAACATTTTTTCACGTTTCTGCAATCTCCCATTTTCTGGTAGATTGCAACAGGTTAAGATAAAATTCAACTTTTAAAAAAATTCTCTGTGCTCTCTGTGGGGTTCGACCTTTCGTATTGGTGGCAACCTTTTTGGTTTCAACTACGCCGAGTTGGATCAATCATGTTTGTTTTTTATAAATCGTCAGAACTTCTTGTTCGGTTGGGTAGATAGGAAATAATCGATTCAGACAAGTCCGCTCAAACTTTTCAAACAAATTTTCGTCCAGTTCACAAAACACAAACTTGGTTTTTTCTCTAAATTTCTTAAAGAACTTTATAAATACGCTCAATCCAGAAGAATCAATATTGATCACTTTGCTACAATTCAAAATAATGACGTCTGTTTTTTGTTTTTCTAATAGCTCATGAATATATGTGCTCAATTTTGTGGAAACATTACTGAAGATGCCTCCTTCCACAGATAAGACCAGAATATCATTTTCCATGCGGTGTGATAGTTTCATTTTTTCATCCTTTTGTTGAGAATTGTTTAAATGAGATTCCTAACGCCCCCTAGTACTTTATTTTGAGGTTCTTCAAAAAATATACCATGTATAAAATTATATAATTACAAAGACTTAGCTGTTTTTAAGAAAGAAGAAAAAGGATACTCACTTTGCGCAAGACAGTATTGATTTAATTGATGAATTTGGCTTTTCGTATTACCTTTGTTCATGTCGGCAACTGGTTCCTTTCCTTGAGAAGGGAGTAGGTGAGGGGAGGCCTCGAATTGAGTTCGTAGCCAAAAAAATTGATAAAAATCAGAGATGATAGATTATGATATGAATTTGAATAGGAGTGAGGAAAGATGTTAGAAAATGTTATGAAAATTCTGAAAAAAAGTTCAAATTTGGTCGAATTTGATACATTTTTTCTAATATTTCTTTTCCAGGAGCGTTATTGCTAATTTTTTAACAGCGACAAAATCTTTCTTGCCAGAACCCAGTTTCGGAATTTCCTCCACTTTCAGATATTCTTTGGGTTTGGTCAGGGGATTCATTCCACTCTGAGCAACACGTTGTTGTATGGTCTCAACGGCCATATCACCTGCCATGAGTAAGACAATTTTTTCTCCTTTGCTGGCATCAGGAATCGAGGTAGCAGTGATTTCCACATCCGATTCATGGATAATATGGGAAATCTGTTCTTCAATTGCAGTGAGGCTGATCATTTCTCCCCCCAGTTTGGCAAAGCGAGAATAGCGGTCTATGATGGTGACAAACCCGTCTTCATCCATCGTTCCTTTGTCCCCAGATTTATACCAGCGTGTGCCCTTTTGCTCAACAAAGACGGCCTGTGTTTTTTGTTCATCATGCAGATATCCTTTCATGAGCTGGGGACCTGCAATGAGAATCAGTCCTGCTTCTCCAGCAGGCAACTCCTCCAGCGTATCGGGATCGACTATTTTCACCAGAGTTTTTGGCAGGGGCAATCCAACAGAACCAATTTTATGACCCACTTTGGTGGTTGACGAGCGCAGGTGGTCATCGGGGACATTACAGCTAATGACAGGAGAGGCTTCGGTGGCTCCATATCCTTCGTATATTTCTTTTTGAAATTTTTCTTTGAATGCTGTGCGAACCTCAGCACTGACACGCTCCGCTCCTGCAATCACAAAGCGGAGGGATTGGAACATTTCAGGAGGCACCTTAGAATGACGTGTGTACATTCTTAAAAAAGTGGAGGTGCCACATAAAATGGAAACGTTGTGCTGTGAAATCAAACTTCCAACGACTTTAGCGTCCGTTGGATCAGGTTGACAGACCATAGGAATTCCAGTCAAAAGAGGTAAAAAGGTAGTGACGGTGAGACCAAAGGCATGAAAGAGTGGCAATGAACTGAGCATGATATCATCTTCCTGTGGATTCAACAGGTAATGAGCTTGCTTGACATTGCTCAAGATGTTGAAATGCGTGAGTTGAATTCCCTTAGGAATCCCTTCACTGCCACTACTGAATAAAATTACGGCAACATCATCTATCTGAGAATTTTTAAAATAAAGCAAGCGGAGCAAAGACGGTGGGAATAATTTCACCTGAAACATCGTGAGAGCCAGTTTTACCGGTGATATATCATTTTTTAAGTCTTCCAGGTATACGATATTGACCTCTTCCTGGAGGGGAGTTAAATCAATGCCACGTGCTTCCAGCTTCTCGAAAAAACGTTGCGAACTGAGAACGGTGCGAATGTTGGCCCGATCCATACATTTTTTGACGAGTTCCAGAGAAGATGTGTAATTGAGATTAACGATGGTTTTTCCCAGGATGAGCACAGAAAGGTTCGCAATAGCACCACCTGCTGTTGGAGGCAGCAAAATGCCAATATTTTGCTGGTTTTGCAGGAGAGAATCGAGTTTTTGGGAAAAAGCCAGGGTTGCTGTCAGCAATTTTGTATAACTGAAAGCAACATTACCATTCTCCCTCAACCCTATTCGGCTGCCTTCACGTTTTGCAGTATGTAACCATGCCAATGGCAAGGAATCCAGTGTATGCGATTTTTCATCCATAGAGCAAACAAAACGATAAGAGGTCGTTGGGACGTGAGCCAGAAAGCAAAAATATACTAGCCGACTTTTGAGAATTTGTCTCTATAAAAAAATTCCATTGGCATATTCTCATAAACTGATATGGTATGATGTGTAATTTAAATTTGAGGCTTGATCATATCTTAATCCTCTCTCCAGAGAGGAGATCCGTTCACCACCATTCAACCCTAATAAATCAAAAGTTAGAGCTTAACTTGATGGCAGTGCTTCTAACCTTTCACTTGGTAAGGGAAAGAACAATTTCAGTTGGCCAACAATATAATCGAGCCCTTTTTAAGAAACAACGAGATGCAGCAGATCGAACAATTTTTTAAAGAAAACGATCAATTTGCCAGACATACAGGCATAGAATTATTGGAAATTACAACAGGCTACGCCAGGGCCAAACTCGAAATTCATCAGGAACATTTGAATGGTGTTGGCATCGTGCATGGTGGTGCGATCTTCACTCTGGCCGATTTAGCGTTTGCCGCAGCATCGAATTCACATGGAACGGTGGCAGTTGCCATCAATGCCAATGTTTCTTTTTTGAAAGCAATTGGAACAGGCACTTTGTATGCCACTGCCAAAGAAGTCTCCAAGAATCAAAAAATAGCCGCTTATGAAGTCTTGGTATCCGATCAAAATGATGATATCATTGCTACTTTCCAAGGGATGGTATATAGAAAACGGGAACAAATTCCAATTGACTAAGTACCGCTAATCAGAAATAAGTATTCAAATTCCTGTTGTTACAGTCTTACTCACTCTTAATCTTTGGAGATTGTAGGATTAAGATTAAGAATTTGTGTACTTTATTGTGAATACTTGTACTAAGTACTTTCATTTGCCACAGAGATACAGAGAATATGAATTGCGGCCGGGCTGGCGCCATGTCGGACCACCGGAATGACAAAACAAGTCGCACATCACGTTACCTTTAGAATCAATATAAAAACAACAATGAACATTAAATATTCTTCTTAGGAGGAGTGGATGCAACATAAAATTGGTAGTCAACAACGCCCCTTACACATTGCTATTATAGGCTCCGGACCATCTGGGTTTTATGCGGCCGAAGGGTTATTCAGGCAACAGGAATTTCATGTGGAAGTGGACATGTTTGACCGATTACCAACACCTTATGGTCTGGTCCGAGCTGGAGTCGCCCCAGACCATCAGTTGATCAAATCTGTCACAAAAATTTACGAAAGAATTGCCCTGCGCCCTGAGTTTCGCTTCTGGGGAAACGTGGAATTGGGCAAGCATGTCACCAAAGCAGAGATGCTTGAACGCTTTGATGCAGTGATTTATGCGGTTGGCGCACAGGTGGACCGTGGACTGGGAATCCCAGGTGTGAATTTTCTGGGAAGCTATTCTGCCACCGAATTCATTGGGTGGTATAACGGACATCCAGATTATGAAAACATGAAGTTTGATTTTTCGGCAAAAAAAGTGGCGGTGATTGGCATGGGCAATGTGGCCATTGATATTGCCCGTATTCTGTCCAAAACTCCGGAAGAACTGTCCGTGACTGATATTCCGGATCATGTGCTCGATCAATTGCACAGGAGTCAAATTGAGGACATTTATCTGTTTGCTCGCCGTGGTCCGATGCAAGTGGCCTTCACTCCGCCAGAAGCCAAGGAGTTGACAGAACTGGAGATAACCGTTCCCGTAGTAGATCCTGCTGAACTGAAACTGGAATATTTCAGTGAAAAAATTCTGGAAAAATCTCAAGAGCGTCGAGTGATGCAACTGCTGGAGTTTTTAGATACCATTTCCAAAAATGATCCAGCCTCCAAACCCCGACGAATCCATTTTTGTTTTCGACGCTCTCCCCAGGAAATATATGGGAACAAGGGTGTTGTCTGTGGCCTCAAAATAGCCCAAAACGAGTTGTTTGAAGACGAGTCGGGTGCTTTAAAATCACGGGAAACGGATGTATTGGAAGAGCTGGACGTTCAGCTGGTTTTCCGTTGTATTGGTTATAAAGTCGATCCACTTCCAGACGTTCCCTTTGATGCGGCACGTGGCACAATTGCCAATATTGGGGGGCGTGTGGTGGATGTGGACAGCCAAAAACCCTGTCCTCAAGAATATGTCACGGGTTGGGCCAAACGAGGGCCAACGGGGGTTATTGGTACCAACAAACCCGATGCTCAGGAAACCGTTGGTTTTCTGCTCAAAGATAACCGCAACCGGGAAGCTGAAGCCAAACATCAATCTCAAGAAGAGATAGTCACTGAGCTCCTGCAAGCCCGTCAGGTTCCCTTTGTTCCTTTTGAAGAATGGAAAATCCTGGATCAATTGGAACTGGCAGAAGGCGAAAGAAAACAGAAACCTCGTGAAAAAGTAACAACTGTCGAAGAAATGCTGAGAATCATTCAAGAGAAAAAAGCAGAAGAAAGCTATAGTGAACCATGAAACTCCATTGGGTCGTGCTGAGTCTTTTGATAAGTTGCTGGATCACCCCAATCCTGGCAGATGATTGGGAATCCAAACGAATGGAAATGGTCCGCCAGGATCTGGCTGGCCGGGATATTCGTGACTTCGAGGTGCTTCGTGTGATGGGAACCGTGCCACGCCATTTGTTTGTGCCGAAAGATCTCCAAAGCATTGCTTATGCCGACCGGCCGTTGCCCATTGGTGAAGGACAGACCATTAGCCAACCTTATATCGTTGCTCTGATGACACAATTGCTGAAAATCAAGCCTGGTATGAAGGTGCTCGAAATTGGAACGGGCTCTGGTTATCAGGCTGCGGTTTTGGCAGCGTTGGATGCCACCGTTTATTCCATCGAAATCCGTGAAAAACTGGCCTCCAGGGTCAAACGTTTTTTTCAAAAAAATAATATTGCCGTCATGGTCAAAAATGCCGATGGCTATCATGGCTGGAAAGAGCACGCACCGTTTGACCGCATCATCATCACCGCTGCTGCCAACCACATCCCCCGTCCTCTCCTCAATCAATTGAAGCCTGGTGGTAAACTGATTGTACCACTGGGCAGCACACGCTTCTACCAAACCTTAACCTTGGTTCACATGGATGCCCAACGCAAGGCATCTGTGGAATACCACGGCAGCGTCCGCTTTGTCCCGATGGTGGGCAAAGCACAGAATTGAGATTCATCCTTGCCCCGTTTTGGGACGCAGATCAACGCAGATTTATATGGATTATCACAGCATTTTCCAGTATGTCTATAACCATCTAGAAAAGTTCCATCGTTCCCACGGTCTCCGTGGGAACGCTAGTTTGACCGCTCCGCGGTCAGAAAAGACGAAGAGTGTCTGAGAAAGAGTGAGTTATTTTTTTCACCTCCCCAAGCAGCAGCACCATGACCAATCATCACTTCATCAGCTACTCCACCGTGGATGCCACAGACATGGCCATCCAACTGTGTGACAAACTCAGAGCCGGACCACCGCCCATCCGTGCCTGGCTGGACAAACGGGAATTGAAACCAGGGGACGACTGGGATGAGCAAATTGTCGAAGCCATCCGCAAGTGCCACAGCTTGCTCTTCATCATGACCCGTGACAGCGTAGCACCTCAGTCTATCTGCAAACAGGAATGGAGCCGTGCCCTCAAGTACAAAAAGCCCATCATCCCCATCTTGTGGCACGCTGATGCGGAAATCCCCTTTCAACTGGAAAACCGGCACTATATCCAGGCTCCTGGTGATTTGGAGGCGACCCTGGCCAGGCTACGCGATCACTTGGGTTTCCTGCATTCCGATAAGGGCAAATTACACACCTTGAAAGTCCGTTTAATGGATGCACAGCGTGATTTACGGCGTGCCCACGACCCGCACCAGCAACAACGAATCGAAGATGAAATTGCCTCATTGAAACAGCAAATGGCCGATCAAAAGAGGATTATCCAGGATCCAGAAGGCGAAAGAAAGCGGGTGCAGGAAAGTATCGCCACAGGGATGGAGCGTGAACGTCAACCCAAGAAACCAACCAGTGGTGTCTCAAAAACCAAGTTCATCAACCTCCCACCTGCTGTGGCTCCGACCTATTTTCAAAATCGTCATCTGGAGACAGAACTGATCGGTGATTTCCTGGAAAATGAAGCAGGACGTCTGATGACGGTGGTCGGACGGGCAGGAATCGGTAAAACAGCCCTGGTCTGCCGCTTGCTCAAATCCCTGGAAGGAGCCCGTTTGCCTTCCAATGATGAAAATCAGGACGGAGGCAAAGCCCTCCATGTCGATGGCATTGTCTATCTCAGCGAACGGGGTTCACGGAAGATAAACTTCGCCAATCTTTACTTCGATCTCTGTCATCTGTTGCCCAATGAAGTAGCCCAAAAATTGAATGAGCGTTACAAGGATGCCTCCATCAGCACTGCTGAGAAGATGAAAGGATTGCTACGTGCTTTTCCCAAAGGAAGATATGCTGTCTTGTTCGACAACTTTGAAGACAAGGTTAATCCGGAAACTTTGCAAATGGATGATGAAGAAATCCAGGAAGTCTTCACTGCCTTTTTGACTGGTGAACCCCATGCGGTCAAGATTATTTTGACCACACGGATTGCCCCCAAAAACTTGGCCTTGATTGAACCAGCACAGCAACAACGGATTGACCTAGATGAGGGATTGGACTCCCCTTATGCAGAAAACATCCTGCGTGAAATGGACACCGATGGCAAAGTGGGTCTCAAAGAAGCCTCGAATGCCTTACTGGATGAAGCCCGTCAACGCACCAATGGATACCCTAGAGCTCTGGAAGCCCTCTTTGCCATCCTCTCGGCAGACCGTGAAACATCACTTTCAGAAATATTAGCAGACACAGAAAAATTACTGCCAGGACATGTTGTGGAGAAAATGGTCGGAGAAGCTTACAGCCGTCTGGATAACGATGCCCAACTGGTCATGCAGGCCCTGGCAATCTATGGTCGGCCCGTATCCAATGTAGCCATTGATTACCTCTTGCAGCCCTACCTCTCAGGAGTGGATAGTGCCAAGGTGTTGAACCGTTTAGTGAACATGCGTTTTGTGCGCAAAGAAGGAAATCTTTATTATCTCCATCCCATTGACCGGGACTACGCATTGGGTCTTATTCCAAAAGGAAAACCGTTAGATAAATCACGGACAGGATTAGTAGATCGTTTGAAAGCCCGATTATTCAGTAAAATTCAGCATGAAGAACCAATCCCCTTCACTCAATTTGCTCTGTTGGAACGGGGAGCCCAATTTTTCAAAGAAACCAGACTGCCTCGTAAAGATTGGAAAAATCTAGATGACCTGGCTCCGCAATTTGCCGAGTTTGAGTTGCGTTGCCAATCCCATAATTATGAAACAGCCCTGGGAGTATTGCTGGAAATCGATTTCGATTACCTGATGTTATGGGGCCATTCACAACTGGTTTTGCAATACCATCAACGCTTGCAGGGCAAGATTGAAGATCAATCGCTCAAAGCTTATAGTCTCAATAATTTAGGCCTTTGTTATCACAGACTCGGCGATTATTCCCAAGCCATTGAACATCATCAGCAGGCTTTGGTCATCTCACAGAAAATAGGTGATCGCCAGGGTGAGGGAAATTCAATCAATAATTTAGGCGTTTGTTATAGCAATCTAGGCAGCTACCCTAAAGCCATAGAATATCATCAAAAATCTTTGGAGATTTCACGGGAAATAGGCGACCATGCAGGTGGGGGATTTTCTTTGGGAAATTTAGGCCGTTGTTATGAAAGTCTGGGCAAGTACGATAAAGCCATTGAGCACCATCAACAATCTTTGGAGATCTGTCGGGAAATAGGCGACCGCCAGGGTGAGGGAAGTGTACTAGGATATTTAGGCAATTGTTATGAGAGTCTGGGTAACTATCAAAAAGCTATTGAATATTTTCAACAATCTTTGGAAATCTTCCTCGAAATAGGCGACCGCCAGGGTGAGGGAAATGTACTAGGATGTTTAGGCAATTGTTATTACAATTTGGGCGATTATCCTAAAGCCACTGAACATTATCAACAATATTCAGACATTTCACGGAAAACAGAGAGTCGTGCGGATGTGGGAATCTCCCTCGAAATTTTAGCTCGTACTTTATTGTTCCTCAACGACAAGCAGCTTGCCCAGACATACCTTCAGGATGCGGTAGCCATCTATGAAGAAATTGGCTCACCCAATGTCGTAAGGGCTTATAGCCTGTTTGGCCTTGTTTTGTTGCAGTCTGGGCAACACGAAGAAGGGAAAAAAAGTTTGGAAAAAGCAGTGGAACGAGCAGATGTTTTTCTTCAACAGGCAGAGAGTGTGGATACCCTCCATTGCAAAGCCCTGGCTTTGTGTGGTTTGGCCATTGGTGAGCGGAATCAAGTCTATGTTGAGCAAGCAAAAGCCACATTTGCCCAGGCCCGCTCCATCACCAACGCTAAAGGCAAAGTGGATCGAATTCTCAAATTATTTGATTTGCTGGCGGAGTTGGATGAAAATGGTGTATTGGCTGGGGTGCGGGAGATGGCGGCAGGAATATAGTAGAGGTATTTTTCTATACTATTTACTGGCAATCAATTGTCTCAGCAATGCATTGGTTTCTTTTTGCTCTTTAACGACAGAATCTTTCATCTGTGTGATTGAGAACTCTACCTTTTCCAGACGTTGATCCATCGATTCAAAGCGTTGATCCATTGATTCAAAGCGCCGATCCATCGATTCAAAGCGCCGATCCATCGATTCAAAGCGTTGATCCATGGCATCAAGGCGCTGATTGGTCCCCTGGATTTCCTGGTCTATGGATTCAAAGCGTTGATCCATGGCATCAAGGCGCTGATTGGTCCCCTTAATTTCCTGGTCTATGGATTCAAAACGTTGATCCATGGCATCGAGGCGTCGATTGGTTCCTTGGATTTCCTGGCCCATGGATGCGAGTTGCTGATTGGTTTTCCCAAAACCCGCATCGACCTTATCTTCCAATGATTTGATTTCCTTTAAGAGCCTTTCATCTCTTTCTGCTAACTCGCTTTGCAGGGTTTGGATTGATTTATGGTCCGTTAGAATCACATCATTGATTCGTCTGACTGCATCAACAACATTTCTTTGGGTGATGTCTTTTGTTTTCAGTAGTTCAAGCATGAGATACTTTGTCTTCAGATTGTGGAATATCAGTGATTAGTGTTCCTTGGTGGCTAAATCATTACAAGCTTTGTGCAACTTCATATCACTTTACAGCGACACAGAAAAAATTGCAAAAGTTATGAGCCCCACCAGAAGACTTCAAAATTTCCGCAGCAACCAGAAGGCCACACCATAGCAAAGGCCAGACCAGAGAAACAGAGAAGCCAATCCGGTGATCTGTGCCAGCAACATGGCTCCTACTGAACCAATCACGGAGGCAAAACCGTTGAGGCACCAGGCAAAAGCCACCTTGTCCTGGATCGGTTGTGCTTCTGTTTGCGCAAAAGACAACAGCACCAGACCACGAGGAAAAGGCATTCCCATCAAAATGCCAAGCAGACTGACTCCAAAGAAGGCAACCATGAGGCGGATAGTGAAAGGAGTGCCGGCAAGCCAGGACAGAACTTGGGAAAACGAGAAATAATACAAAATCAACAGGGCCAACAGTCCCCAACTAGCCCAGGAAAGCAGGGAGGGGGAGAGGTATTTGCTCATGCCAGAACCCACCCCGGAAGCAATCAACAAACCACTCAAAACCAGGCCAAAGGAATAGACGGGGTCTCCAAGAAACAGAATCAGCTTTTCAAATAAGCCAATTTCCACTCCCATGAACCCCAGACCAATGGCAAAAAAATAAAACATTTTCAGAGAAAAAAGACTGCGAATTTTGCCTTGTAGCACAAAAGGTCCGATGATGAAAACGAGAGCCACCAGCATCGTTTGTAAGAGCAAGACTGGTAGCAATAACCCTGCTTCGACCAGGCCCTCCCATTTTCGATCCAGACTTTCATAGATTTCTGGCACATAATGCCAACGCAAAAAGTGGTAAAAGAAAGGACGATCATCGGTCGTCGGTCGGAGATCAAAGATATTGCTCTGGTATAAGGATTGGGGATCACGCAGCAGTTGGTGAATCGGATCAGCATAAATAGGCTGGGCAAAGCGATTGGTTTGGTTGGCCTCATGAAGCGGCATGCCTGGATAATAGACAGGAGTGTAGCTCCGTTCCTCACAAAATTTCTGGAATGATTCTTTGTCTACAGTAGACCAGGTTTGGCGGGAAACCAGAATCATCATCGTGGAGACAGTACGGAAAATGCCCATCTGTTGTTCTGGTTGCCAACCCAGGTTTTGCATGGCTGTCATCAGTGTGGCCACCAGTCGTAATTCCGCTCGTGGTGGTGGCAATAAATAGCGATGCAGACTCAGCCATCCCTTCGGTCCTAAATGGGTCAACAAGGCTTCCATTCCTTCCACCGTTTCTAACGGGCTTTCCTGAAGAGCAACCATGCCTGTGTTGCCCGTTGGCAGTGCGGTTTCCAGAGAGACAATCAAGCGGTCATACTGTTGGGCATGTTGGGCTAGAAAGGTCCGTGCCTTTTCAGCATGATAATCGATGTGCGGGAAGGCATATTGGTTTTTCAGCCACTGAGCAATGATCTGGTTTTCGGATTGGACAGTAATTTGAGGCACATTGGCTTTGAGAGCAGGCAGGATTTCCTGACCTCCCAGGGTTTGCAGAATCAAGGCATTTTTCGGGGACTCCGGCAACTGGTAAAGGAACCAGGACGGCAGATAGGTCAAATAATCCCCCACATCATTATCGTACTCAAGAAATTTTTTTTTGAAATCCCCCTGGCCCCCTTTGAAAAAAAGGGGGAAATCTGGGGAAAAACTTTTCTGGCGTGTGATAGGATTTTTTGGTGTGAATCCGGTCAATTGGTCCCCATCCTGAGTCATACCGGTTTGTGGGGGCAATGTGCCCTGGAAATTGAGACTCAAGCCTGGGGCAAATCGTGCCAAAGGACTTTCCAGCCAATCGATCCGAGATGCCGCATTCCAACTTGTGTTCAAAAGGTGGCTGTTGGGATATTGCAAGGCTTGTGGTAAAGCCTTATAGAGACTGATACGAAACTCTGGCAGACTTCCTGTACTCCAGGATCCTACTAATACGAGAGCCACACCAAGGGTACTCCATTGTTGCCAGCGTTGTGTTGCCAGGAACCAGCAAGCGATACAACCCAACAGGGAAGTTACGGCCAGCCACTCCATTTCGTTCTGGTATGGAGCTATCACAAAAAAACAAAGGACGCCACAGGCAGCACCCAGGAGGTCAGCACAATACAACTGGAAAGATTGTTGAGAGTAACGCTGTAGCAGCAAATTGAGGGTCAGACCACAAAAAAAGAAAGGCAATGCTAACAAAAGATAAAAGAGGCAGAGAAATAACCATTGCGTGTTTTCCAGGGGAAGTAAAGCTGGATCGAAAGGAAGGTGGTTCGCTCCAGCAAATAGCGGAAGCAATGTACCGACAAACAGGAGGGAAGGGATAAATGGATGGGATGGTCTGGTAAACAGAAGCAGGTAGGACCCTGCGGTGCCATATCCGAGCAATGCACAACTGATGATTAGAAAAGCAAAATGGTGCCAGAGTTGGATCGGAAGCAGCCGAGATAAACTCACTTGAAAAAGTAATGCCACCCAGGATTGGAAAAAAATACCACCGAGTATTTTAAATGGTAGATTACTTTTTTGCATTCCACGTTCTATGTACGTCTCCTTTTCAGAGGATCAATGGCCAGGTCGATGATGCCATCCCAATCAGGAGGTGGGGGGTTTTGTTTGAGAGACAGACAATATTCGATATGATGCTGTACCGCCAAGTCCTCAGGATAGATTTCCACAGCGTTTTGGAAAGCATCTACCGCATCATCCCATGCTCGTCTTCTTCGGTAAAACAGACCATCTTGAATCACAGTGGCCGTCTTGTTCTTCAATGCCTGGACTTCTGCAGAATCACAATCAAAAACTTCATAAATCTTGGTAGGCTCCGATTTTCCTTTCACCTTGACTTCATCCAGTTCACGAAACTGAAAAGGGGCAGAGTTTCCAAATAAGTTGAGGGTTTTTCCGCTGATGATGATCTTGGTTCCATAGGTTTTGCACAATCCTTCCAAGCGTGAAGCCAGATTGACCGAATCGCCCAGTACCGTAGAGTCCATCCGGTCTTCTGCTCCGACTGTGCCAATGATGGTCAATCCACTG
>JANQHV010000124.1 GCA_028282505.1 SAR324 cluster bacterium
TCCACAGCCCACAGCTCTTCTATCTGGAGGTCTATCTCTTCATGCACCTTTTGCATGGATTCCATGACCCTAATGCGGATTTTGCTCGGCAAAGAAGAAATCTCTTTAGATATCAGTAAACCACATCCTCCCGCACTGATATCACTGATCAGGCTTAATATGTTTTCTTCATCACTATTACTGAACATCCAGACAGGAATGTGTCCTTTTTCCTGATTCACCTGAAAATTCATAACGCGTTTATGCTTTCGAGATTCTTTTTTCTCATGGTTTAGCATATTAGTCCTCATATATGGTATCGTATCTCAACAAAACTTCCCCCTATCCAACTTTGGTCATTGGCTCAAAACATCTTTTGATCTACGATGATTATACGGCTTACTTTGAATCATTTCTGAGGGATGGAAACTTGATTAATTTGTAAAACTTGCCGGACTATATCACACCTTGCTGTATTTCGACCCGTGAAGCAGAAGGCTCATCTTGTCTAAGTTTTCAAGCCTATAAAAAACGGCAATTGTTTGAAACGATTTAAAAAAAAATCAATGTTTCTGCAATTTGAGGTAGACTCTACAAAAGAAGAAGGTAGACTTGGCTACTATTTAAGGTAGACAGTATTCATCTGAGTATTTGCGCAAACAGAGGATAAAGTAGTATTCAGGAAATGGTTGATCTTCCAAGCTATAGACAAGCTATGCAAACAAATGTCAAAATTGCTTCTGCATTGATGCAAAAGATTCTTGATATGAAGTAGCGAAAGGAATGAAAATAGTTAACTCGTCGAGTTCAGGTCAAGTTAGCAAAGGCACCTAATTGAAGATCATCAACTAGACCTGCCTCAAATTTATATGCGGCTAAACAAGTCACCATTGCAGCATTGTCTGTACAAAGTTGTGGTGGTGGATAATAGAGTTCTATTTTTTTGTCTTTGATTTGCTTTTCAAAACTTTGGCGTAGTTTTTTACTGGCTGCCAATCCTCCTGAAACAGAAATCCTGTTAATTTTCAAATCCTGAGCTGCCTTAAAAGTCTTGTGCAACAATACATCCACAATACTTTGGAAAAAACTGGAGAGGACGGCAGTTTCATTTTTTAACGCATCTGGTTGTTCTTCTCGAAAACGCAGCATTGCCGTTTTAAGTCCACTAAAAGAGAAGTTATAGTTGTCTTGGTTTAAGAGGGGGCGGGGAAATTGATATGTATCGGAAGGAGCAGCTAAGGCACATTTATCGATAATCGGACCACCAGGCATGGGATATCCGAACATTTTTGCTACTTTGTCTACACATTCGCCGGCCGCGTCATCGACACTGCGTCCCAGGATATCATAGTCAAAATGATTTCGTGCGTGAAAGATGAGAGTGTGCCCTCCTGCCACTACCAGGTGAATTATGGGAAAAGTCATATTGCTGTAGAGAAGGAAGTTAGCATACGGATGCGCTTCTACATGGTTCACACCAATCAATGGAATTTGCAAGGCGTATGCTAATGATTTTGCAACTGTGACGCCAATCAAAATAGATCCCAATAATCCAGGATAATTCGAAACAGCGATGTAGTCTAAGTCTTCAAATGTGAGCTGTGCTTGTTTCAGTGCATCCGCTATGAGTGGATTGATGACTTCCATGTGTTTGCGAGAAGCTCTTTCTGGTACGACTCCCCCAAACTCTTCATGGTCTTTGTATTGTGATAAAGTAACATTTGCGAGTATTTCTGATTTATTTCTTAAAATAGCAATAGATGTGTCATCAAAAGTAGTATCTATTCCTAGCCCTATATATTCCATGTTTTGATTTTTCTAATTTTATAAACAAGTTTGCTAAGTACATCGATTCATAAAGTAAGTGTTCAAATTGAACAAAGTTAGCTGCATGCGGAAGCGGCCGACGTGGGACGGGGCATGTACAACAAACGTATGACTCTTGATGTCCTTTGTCTTTTAGTGTTACGTCGATCCATTGAAGCGATCCTTTAATTTTGCGAAACGTGGATATTGGATACTTCATTCTGCTTTTCCGTACTAAGTGACTTAGCAAATGAAGTTTTTCTCAATGACAGTGTAATGAGTACGCAAATTATGGGCAATCTTTTTTCTTTTGAGCCTGAAAATACATATTGCAATTTCCTAATTGACAGGCATGTTTCCAATCAAAACATGCCTTGTTCAGGTCACCAAGCATCCTATAGAAAAATCCTCGATTGTTATATCCTTCCGCATATTCTGGATTCATCTTTAAGAGTTGATTAAAGTCCTGGATTGCCGGTACAAATTTATGTAATTGGGCATAAGTAATGCCTCGATTATAGTATGCTGCAAAATTTTGTGGATCAAGCTCCAATGTTGTGTTGTAGTCGTGGAGAGCTTTTTGATATTTTTGTAGACGGGAATACAAGACTCCTCGGTTTTTGTAGACTTCTGCATATTCTTGATTGAGTTCAAGAGCTTTATTGTAGTCTTGGAGGGCCTTTTCATACTTTCCTATTACTTTATAAACCAGTCCCCGGTTGTTGAAGTATCTTGCTTCAGTGGAATTGAGCACAGTTGCTTTGGTATAGCTCTTAAGGGCCTGTTCATATTGTTGTAGGTTTTCATAATCGAATCCAAGGTTGTTATGATACTCAGCTTCGTTCTGGTTTAATACAATCGCTTGATTGTGGTTTTGAATTGCTTTTTCGAATTGTTGTAATTTGCCATAAACAGTCCCTAGATTGTTGTAATAGTCTGCTTTTTTAGAGTTGTGTTCAATGGCTTTCTCGTAATCCTGGATTGCCTTTTTGAATTGTTGTAATTTCCCATAGGCAATCCCACGGTTATTGTAGTATTTTCCTTGGTTGGGATCTATTTCAATTGCCTTATCAAAGTCTTGAATTGCTTTTTGATACTTGCCTGATTTGCTATAAGTGACCCCTCGATTATGATAATAATCACCATCATCAGGATGAAGTAAAATGGCGTTGTTATAATCCTGAATTGCTTTTTCAAATTGATTTAATTTTCCATAAACATTTCCACGGTTAAAATGAATATCTGGAACTCTCAGGTTCATTTGAAGTGCAATACTGAGATGTTGAATAGCCAGAGGATAAGAGCCTTTTTGTTCGTAAGCGGTTCCTAAACCATGGTGAACTCTCCAATTGTCTGGATTTTTTTTGAGTGTGTCCTGCCACATCGTTTCTTCATCTTTGTAGGTCAAAGCATGGTTCCAGGTGAGAGTGCCAAGGATCAGCAAAAGTATTACACCAATAATTCCGGGAAGAGTTTTTCTGATAGTCAATTGAGTTTGGGACAAGTAATCCGATATTCGAATTCCTACCTGTCCTAATAAGATAAAAATGGGGATACTTGGCAAATAACTTAAATGCATCCAAACAAAGGTGATTGTAAATCCTGCAATGTTGAATAGGCCCAGCACAGGAAATAGAGTGATGATGAAAGCGCTCAAACTTAAAAAAAAGGCTTTTCCCCAACTTTGATATTTCCAGAGAGTTACGGCTCCTCCTATTCCCCAAAACATTACCGGAAGGTAAAGGGAGGGCTGCAGCATACTAATCTCCCACTTTGGATAAACAGCCATCAATGGATAAGGAAATAAAAATTTCTCTAAATAAAAAAATGGGATATGTCCTGCGACCAGTATTCTTTCAATAAGATTTAGAGAAAGCCCCCCTGTCTGGCCACCTA
Source organism: SAR324 cluster bacterium (assembly GCA_028282505.1). GTDB lineage: Bacteria > SAR324 > SAR324 > SAR324 > NAC60-12. Next base: position 3,682 of record JANQHV010000124.1, read on the forward strand.
TGTAATGGTTTTCCAATCGGATGGTAATATAAGCAGATCCAAGTGAAAGTAAAAAGAAAGGGATGATTGAAATAAAGCTAATTTTTTCCCACTTTTTGCCAAACCAAAGACGATAGATGATGAGAAGAACCGGAAGCATGATTGTGGCTGATTTACTAAGTAGAGCACAAATAAACATACTAAGTGCAATGCAGTACCAGCGCCAGTTCCTCTTGTGATCAAAATTGATAAAACTCCAAATAGAGAGCAGGTAGAATAGTCCGGAAAGGGTATTTTTCAATTCACTGGCCCATGCTACGGAGGCAACATGCATTGGATGAATGGCAAACAAAGTCCCAATTATCCATGCACCTCGAACATGGAATTGTTTCAAGGCGAGCCAAAGAATAATGGAATTGAGTAAATGCAGAGTGATATTGACAAGGTGATATCCTTGGGCGTGTGACCCCCATAGTTGGTGCTGTAACCAAAAAGCTGAGCGGGTGATAGGCCAGTAATTCCAGCGCTTCGTATCAGGGGCAAACCAAATGTGCCATAACCCGTCTGGTGCATTCACTAGAGGATCATCTAAAAAAAAGTGGTGATCATCCCATACAAATTCTGCCTGCGTGGCAGGATAATACACAGTAAAGGTGAGTAAAGCCAAACATAAAAATTGAAGGAAATGTTTGTGGGCAAGCACTTTCATGCAAAGTGTATATTTATTAGGTTTTCTTTACACAGTCTGTTTAGTAAGCAGCACTGGTTGGAGTAACAATGATTCCAGATCCAGAAGTGGTAGACAAAGTGATGGTAAAATCGGTTGCGGTGTTGCCAGAGGTATCCTCCACTCCGGATACTGTGATTGAATCAGCAGAGTCAGCAATTTGGGACACATTTAATTGAAATGACAGAAGCAACATGTTCGTCGAGTTTCCAAGTAGTGTTGTGCTTGTGTCATTGCTACTATTTACAGGTGTTGGTGATGATGTTGTATATTTTGTTGTATTGCTTGCTGTTAGAGTACAACTGTTACAAATAATTGCTTCATTGAACATCACTAAAATTTTATAACTTTCGGTTGTACTGGAATCATTACTATTTCCTATAGACCAGATATTATCTGATGATGCGATATGGCCTGTGCCACTGGTGCCATTAATTCTATAGGAAGTATTGTTTGGATCAGCTGTGCCGACAGAAATGCCCGTGTGAACAATTGCTAAAATGGCATCAGTACCACTAGTACCCAAATCTATCAAACTGTTGGATGTAGAGAAACCGAGATTGCTTGAGGAAGTACGTTGTACAATGCCTGTTGAGGCAATTTTGGGTGGTGTTGCATCTGCTCCAATCAGCAGGGGAACCAGCAAAATATTGCTGGATGCAATAGCGCTTGGCGCTACATAGGCATTAGCAGATCCACTGATGTCGCTCCATGTGTTGCTATTTTCATCCTTTAAAGTGGCGAATGATACAAAAAAATCGGGAAGGCCTACACTTCCACTCTGACTAAACTGTAATGGCGAAAAATATGCTCCCATATTGGCGTCTGTATCTGTATAAGATGCAGAACCATCTGTTACAGTGACAGTCGTGTCACTAACAGTAATGGTTAAAGTAGATTGGTTATTGGTCGTAGATAGCGAGACATCCGCTTTTTGATCTGCACCTGCCGCGACACTGTTTCCATAAGGATCGGAATATATTGTGTTTCGATCAACTGTGACATCACCACTTGTTTGCACATAAACATCGTAGCTGATTGTGGTGGCAATGCTGTTAAAAGTTCCGCCTGCATAATAGGCTTGTCCAATGATATTCATTACTGTCGTTGCAGATGATGTACTGTAGTTAGTAGAAGCCAAAGCGGCAATTGATTGGTCAAAGGCTATGCTCAGTGTGGCACCACTAGCAGTCATTGCAATGGCCAATGGAGGAGTTTTATCTATAAATTTTATTCCTGTTGTTGTGTCTGCCGCATTTCCAGCAGCATCCTGAATACCGCTGATATCCAGGAATGCATTATTCGCAATTGTTCTCCAATCACCAAGTTCTAAGGAAAGTGTGTTAGTATTTCCAATGGAAGAAACACTCACGCTAATGATTCCATTGCTGGAGTCGGCTAGAGTTGAGTCTATATTAGAATTATCCCGAATACTGGTTGTTGCAGTTGAACTATTAAGTGCTTCTGTCATATCGATGGAAAAACTACGAACAGGCGTTGCTTGGCTATTCCATTGAGCATAATCTTTAGCAGTATAATATTGGTCTGTCCTTCCAGAGTTATAGGTTGCATAAGTAGAAGAGCTTTGGTTGCCTAATAGTGGTCGATCCAGGTATGTTGTGGAGTTGTCCCGTGTCCCGTTTACATAATATCTGGCATTTAGATCGAATAACGGATAGGCAATTGAAGAAGCTGTACTGCTGATGCCAGCAGTACCTGAAGAAGTGAGATCAGCAGTGGAATCTTGAATATTGATCATAGGAGGCACATTGTCTTTTAAAGTCAAATTTGCTTTTTGAATCAAAACAGCATCACCAAAGTCATTTGCGGGAATCACTTCTACTGAATAATTACTGTCCATACCGTTCAGCCAAATTTTCATTGCAGTGGAATTTGCGGTAAACTGAATACTTTTTTCCAGATTAGGTTTTAAATTGGTTGTGGCTAGAGTGGTATTGGTTTTTCCTACCTCCATAATGTAATTGGTTGTAGAAGCAATATCTCCCACTTCATCTTTAACCCTGACAAAATATTTTGTATCTAGTATTGCTGTAAATGAGAGTTCTACCACATCATTTTCATATCCATTATCTGCGACACCTAGATGAGAACTGCTGGCTAATGTTGTGAGTTTTGTTGTATTGGCACCAGGATTAAATTGAGCAGAATAACCAGCAGTGGTACTGGATCCGGATGTGTTATTTGATATCATTCCCGCTGGAACATCGTATGTTTTTAATCCCGCATAATCAAACTGGGTAAAGGTGGTTGAGGTAGTAGGGTAGTCTGCTTGTACTAAATCACCAATGATGGTCAGATTATCACAATTGCCGGTATTGATGAGATCGTCTGAAAGGTTTAACCCATCACAGTTCAGCTCAGAATTTCCTGAACCGAAGAACAATTGAAGGTTGGTGAGCTCTCCTAAACCACTAATACTGGTGAGTTGATTATTGGATATGTTGAGATGAGTGATGTTGGTCAAGCCTGAGAAATCGATGCTGGTGAATTGATTGTTAGATATGTTGATGGATTGTAAACTGGTCAATCCGTCTAAATTAGTGATACTGGTGAGTTGATTATTAGATAAATTGAGGCTAACCAATTTGGAAAGGTTATTTAGATCAATCGAACTCAGTTGATTGCTCCACAATTGGAGTTCTGTTAACTTATTCAAACTATTCAAGTTCTGAATGGTGGTGAGTGCGTTGTTAGCAAGATTCAGACTGGTTAGATTGGTCAGATTGCTTAGATTGATACTGGTTAAGTTATTATTCCAGAGTTCAAGATCCTCCAAAGTGAATTGTTGACTTAAATCAATGCCACTGATTTGATTATTGGATAATGCAAGTGATGTGAGGTCATGTAAAGAAGATAAATCGATTGAACTCAATTGATTGTTAGATAGTTGCAATGAAGTCAGCTTGGTGAGCTTGTTTACTTCAATCTCGCTGATTTGGTTGTTTGATAAATCCAAGGAAAGCAATTCTACTAGTCCTCTTACATCAATATGGATTATTTGATTGTTGGATAAGTCAAGAGAAGTTAATTTAGTAAGATTATCTAAGTTGATACTGGAAAGTTGATGGCCATTTAAGTCAAGTGTTTGCAAATTGACAAAATATTCCAATCCATCAGTATTAGTGATTTTACTGACATTTGCAGCGATTTGACGAGTAACGGCATCTTGTAAGGTAGAATAAGCACAGTTAATTTCAGTAACTTCGGCGGCTAATTCCTCTGTAATTGCTTCATCCAGTTCTAAACCATCCTGGGGGCGAAGTGGCTCCACAAGTTGGCGCAAACATGTGTTGAAATTTTCGTCAGAAATTGTAATTGAAGTTCCAATGCTTTGATCCGTGCTTGTGCTTTCTTGTTGAGAATCTTCCTCTTCTTCTGGCTCTTCCTGGCTATTGCATCCACATATTATGAGAGCGATAAAACATGTCAATGCAATCAATCCCTTGCTAAAGTATTTCATTTTTGAATGTCTTTCTTGGGGTTCGTCATGTTTTTGGTCAGTTGTGCAAGAACGATTTCCCCTCCTTTGTTGTTCTAATGAGTTCTAAACGCAATAAAGATGAAGTGTTAATACAATCATCGGTAATTGAGAAAAAAACTTAAACTGTCTGTGACAATATAGATAATTTTTTTCAAATAAACTAAGTTTCCTTTTCGACAGCAGGATCAGGATTGGAATCCTCTTCTGGTTGCTTTGGAGGCATGAAAGCAACGGGTTGATTAGAGCGATGTGTGAGTGAAGAAAATGTAGAAAGGGTCCATTGGTAACAATGCATGATAAACAATCGCATTTGTTTGGCTATATAAATTGGTAGAAAAAAACTAATTCCAATAAGACCGTGAATCAAAATTTTGATCGGCAATTCATCAAAAATTTTCCAGATACAAAAAATTAATATTATGCCAACTAAGGTATTGACAACTAATGTATGAAATATTTGTTGTAACCATTGTCCTCCCAGTATTCCAACATATCCCGAATGTAACAAAAAAATAAAATCAGAAGAATGTGTGTAGTGTTGTGGCCACCAAAGAGCTTGAGCCACAGAAATAGTGAGGATGGTGATCAGGGCATAGTATCCTGTTGAGGTACGGTGGACCCCTCTTTTTAATGAATAAGGAAGTTTAAAAACAAACCATGGAATTAAAAGAGAAGCAGGGCCAAATAATTCGATGAGTGTTCCTCCTGTTAATGCTCCAAAAATTCCACACCAATTTTGGATACTTCCCATGGGATGCAATTGATGAAATAATGTGGGGTCATAGAAATCAGAAGAAATCAGGGAGAGGGTGAGGAAGATAGCAATTAAGGTAGTAAGAAGAAATTTAATTCCAACAGTGAGAGGAAACTTCATATTGCTACAATCATGGTATGAAAGGGAAAATCTGCATAAATGATCAACTTAGTGGTTTTGATGTTTTTCAATGATTTGATGTACCATTTCAGCAATTGATTTTAAAACATACGGTTCAATACTTTCACCCAATAAGGCGATTTCTCTTACCAAACTAGAGCTTATAGCAGATAAATCAGGATGGGAAAACATAAAAAATGTTTCTATATTTGGATTCATCCCTAAATTACCAGTTGCTTGCTCAAATTCTCCCTGAAAATCAGCCGTGCTCCTGAGTCCTTTGATGATTAACTGGGCATTGATTTTTTCTGCATACCTGACGGTTGATCCACTGTAGGAACCAATAGAAACATTATCCAATTGATAGTGATTGACATACTCTTGCATCATTTGCATTCTCTCTTCCGGGGAGAACAAATACTGTTTCTTCGGATTTACTGCTGCTGCCCAATAGATGTGTTCAAAGTAAGAGGATGCCCGGTAGAGAATGTTAGCATGTCCCCAAGTCGGGGGATTGGCACTAATAGGATAAACTGCTGTGATTTGCTTACTCATCGAATACCTTTTGCCTGTGAAATAGAGAGGTGACTTTTAGTAAAAAATTGCAAAGTGAGGGATAGTTTACGGTTTTTTAAAGAATAAATAAAGGCATTTTGCCAGATAAGTACCTATATAAATTGATTTTTTCGGTTAATATGTTACTTTTTATTCTCTCAAAAAATTCAGAGTTTATTTAAAAATTGCTCAATCTACATTGTGGTTGTGTTGGTGTTTTTTTCGTGTAAAATAAACCAAGCCCAATCAAAATGATTACCAAATCTTGAAGTTCGAATCAGGGCTTGACGTTCCTAAGCAAATTTAACGCCAGATTGTATATATTCATGGAGTACTTCTCCTCAGCAATAAAGGAAAAAACTTATGGCTATTGATATTGATACAATACTCGACAATCAAACTCTCAAAGAAGTGGACTTAGAACCGTTTGTTGTTGTCGAGAAGTCCACACCAATTATTGAGACGATTGAAAAAATGAAGACAAACAATCAGCCGAAAGTATCTCCTGCTGTGATCGTTGAGAATGACAAGCCAGTTGGCATGTTGACACAACGAAATACCATGCATCGTTTGGCTCTGACTGGTGTGGATTTGAACTCCCCTATTGAAACAGCAATGTCACCCAATCCGAGAACATTGACTCTGAAATCTTCCTTACGGGATGCGATCGAATTGATGAATACCGAATTTCAACGCACAGTACCCATTGTAGATAGCGAGGGAAAAATCGCAGGAGTTGCTACGGCACGAGTACTGATCAGCCACATTTCCGCTCATTTTCCGACGGAAGTTTATAATCTTCCTCCAGATCCGAATCAGGCCATCACAACGACTGATGGAGCATAATACATTTATTATTTTTACACTTTTTTTCAATAGTTTGATGCAGGTTACACTATGGAACAAGTAGCAGTCGCTAAACGTCCTGCTGTTTCGCGTAAAGAACTTGAAACAGTCACTATTTTGTTTGCTGGAGATTCTGGGGATGGGATGCAAATCACCGGAGACCAGTTTACTTCAACTTCCACCTTGGTTGGTAATGATGTCAATACGTTTCCTGATTATCCCTCTGAAATCAGGGCTCCCGCCGGGACACTACCTGGGGTTTCAGGCTTTCAGTTGAGTTTTTCCAGCTACGATATTCGTACACCAGGAGATATTATTCATGTCTTGGTCGCTATGAATCCAGCTGCCTTGAAGGTCAATTTACCTGACGTAGAAGAGGGAGGAACGCTGATTATCAATTCAGATGCTTTCTCAAAAAATGACCTCAAAAAAGCCACTTATACAGATAACCCTTTAGAGACAGGAGAGTTGGACAAATACCGTGTGGTGAAAGTACCTCTGAGTTCTCTCACTCTAAAAGCGGTTGAAAAATCGGGAATCTCTAAGAAACTGGCAAGCAAGTGTAAAAATATGTATGCCTTGGGAGTGGTGTTCTGGCTGTTTGATCGTCCCTTGAATCATACATTGGACTGGTTGGAGAGTAAATTCAGTAAACGCCCAGAGGTCGCAGAAGCTAATAAATCGGCATTAGAAGCTGGTTACAATTATGCACTGACCATGGAGTTGTTTACTGACCATTATAGGGTCAGGCCAGCGACTCTGTCACCAGGAATTTATCGTCAAATCACAGGAAACCAGGCGATATCAATGGGATGTGTTGCCGCCACAGTACAGGCAAAAACACCTCTCTTGCTTTCCAGTTATCCGATTACTCCGGCAACAGACATTTTACATGAAGTGTCCAAACACCAAAATTTTGGTATCAAAACGTTTCAAGCTGAAGATGAAATTGCTGCCATTTGCTCTACATTGGGTGCCGCTTTTGGAGGAGTGTTAGCCATCACGACAACCAGTGGACCCGGTTTATTGCTAAAAGGCGAAGGAATCAGTCTGGGGGTGATGGCCGAATTGCCGATGGTCATTGTGGATGTACAGAGAGCAGGCCCTTCTACAGGATTGCCGACTAAAACAGAGCAAGCGGATTTGTCAGTTTCTATTTATGGCAGACATGGAGAGTGTCCCCTTCCTGTGGTGGCACCACAAACTCCGGGGGATTGTTTTCATATGACGCTGGAAGCCTTCCGAATCGCTATCAAGTACATGACTCCTGTCATTTTATTGTCAGATGGCTACTTGGCGAATGGGGCAGAACCGTGGCTGGTTCCCGATGTCAATGAGCTACCAGATTTAGAGCCAAAATTTGAGGTGAATCCTGAGGGATACACACCTTATACACGTGATCCCGAAACGTTGGGACGAAAATGGGCCATTCCGGGTACACCAGGATTGGAACATCGACTGGGAGGATTGGAAAAAGACAGTATCACCGGTAATGTGAGTTATGAGGCGATGAATCACCAAAAAATGGTTGATACTCGAGCTGGAAAAGTACGTGGTATTGCCAAAGATCTCCCTCTCCTGGAAGTCAATGGGGAAGATACAGGCGAATTACTGGTGATCAGTTGGGGTGGAACACATGGTGCGGTGACTTCCGCTGTGGATTCATTGCGTGCCGAAGGAAAATCGGTTTCTTCTGTCCATTTACGCTATCTCAACCCTTTTCAGAAAAATTTAGGTGATATTCTGAAACATTTTAAGAAAGTGATGGTGGCTGAACTGAATGGAGGTCAATTGTGTCAGATATTGCGATCCGAGTATTTAGTGGGGGCCATTTCATTCAGCAAAGTCCAGGGAAAACCTTTTTTGATTAGCGAGTTACGTGAACGTATGCTCGAATTACTGTGAGGAGCCTTCTATGTTAGAAACATTACAAAAAGTGGGCGATCAGCCTGAAAAAGAAATAAAACTGACCAAAGCGGATTTTGTTCCTGATGTCAATGTACGATGGTGTCCAGGTTGTGGAGATTATTCTGTCTTAGCAAATATGCAGAAAGTCATGCCGGAGTTGGGAATTCCCAAAGAAGATATTGTGTTTTTTTCTGGAATTGGATGCTCCAGTCGCTTTCCGTACTATATGGATACCTATGGTTTCCATACAATTCATGGAAGAGCTCCTGCTGCAGCTACCGGGTTAAAAATCAGCCGTCCTGAGCTGTCTGTTTGGATTGTGACGGGGGATGGAGATGGCCTCAGTATTGGCGGAAACCATCTCATTCACATCTTACGCCGTAATCTTGATGTTAATATTATATTGCTCAATAATCGAATTTATGGATTGACCAAAGGGCAGTATTCTCCCACTTCGGAGCAGGGAAAGATTACAAAGAGTACTCCTTATGGAACCACAGAACCTCCTATGCATCCTCTACGCCTCGCTTTTGGAACAGGGTGTACATTTCTTGGTAGAATGCTGGATGGCGACCCGAAGGGATTACAAAGTATTTTCAAAGAGGCACATAATCATAAAGGTACTTCTTTTGTTGAAGTTTATCAAAATTGTCTTATTTTCAATGATGGTGCGTTTAGTTATGTCAGTGAACGAGCAGTGCGTGATGAGCGCCTTTTGCTGCTGGAAGATGGACAACCACTTATTTTTGGAAAAGACAAGGATAAGGGAATTCGCCTCAATCAATTCACTCCAGAAGTAGTGACACTGGGAAATGGAATCAGTGAATCAGATCTGGTAGTTCATGATGTGACCAACCCTGTTATTGCTCAAATACTTTGTCAATTGGATCACCCAGAGTTTCCTGTCCCAATGGGTGTACTCTATAAAGCAGAGCGTGACACTTATGAAGATCTGTTAACCGCAAAGATGCAGGAGCAAATTACACTGAAGGGTAAGGGTGATTTGAAAAAACTGCTCCATAGTGGACATGTCTGGGAAATTGGAGCAACTCAGATTGATAAAGACCTTGTTGGCATTGATGACTTTAGACGGGATCTTGATGTCGCAGAAAAAGTACCACAAGACACCTGGCAAAGTGGCTTAATGGAAAATACTGTCAGTAGCCTACGTCCACCTGTGCCTATTACTGTCTCTCCATCGGATAGTATTGCCCATACCATTCGATTGATGCAAGAAAGAAATCAGGGAGCCGCTTACATTGTGGAAGATGAGAAACTCATTGGTATGTTTACCGATGAAGATATTGCGAAAAAAGTAATCGGGCAAAATCTCGATCTAGAAAAAGCTTTGATCACTGAAGTCATGTTAGCCAATCCCATGAAAATTGACATGAACGATTCCATCGCATTTGCATTTCATCAAATGGAAATTGCAAACCGTCAACACCTTCCTATTCTGAAAAATGGGAAGCTGGCAGGAGCGACTTCCACTCAGCGTCTATTATCTTATGTAGTAGGACGTTAAACATTAATGAAAACTCCATGTGTGGAGTGAGTATTCTGCTAAATTGCCAATGGGAAACTGCTTGAATTCTTTTATAATTCAAGCAGATGTTATATTTTCTATTGACAGAATAGAAAGAATGCTGTAAATATATCCATTTTTGCTGGCATAGCTCAATTGGTAGAGCAGCTGATTTGTAATCAGCAGGTTGTAGGTTCAAGTCCATTCACTTCTTCTGACATGTTCTTCTCAGACCACATTTCTTTGAGTATGTTCATTGGTCCTCTCACTGTTCTGGCTTGTAATACTTCAAACGGTGAGTA
>JANQHV010000531.1 GCA_028282505.1 SAR324 cluster bacterium
TTCATCCGCATGTTGTGAGAGAACTTGGCCGAAACCGCCCATTTCCTCATAAACCAAGGGGGTGAGAACTTTTCCCTGGTCCGAAGCTTCTCGAAGTGGAGTGCGGTGCCAGATACGCATCAAAACATGCTGCATCAGGGGAAGTTGATCGAGATGAGTGCCTGCATCATTGAGCAGACGTGCACAAAGTTCGGGTTCGACATTTCCTTGAAAAATTCGGGCTGGTCCTTCAATGGCTTCCTGAAATTGCTCACGAGTCAGGCGTGGGGTGAGGAATTGACCATCATTGATGGCTTCCGGTAAGCCGAGAAACTGAGTGCAATCGCTGAGAAAATCCGAGCGCATGGTGATGACAATGTAAATTGGTTGATCCTGTTGTTTGGCACTTTCCAGCAGGAAGTCCACAAAGGCTTTGGTTTCTTCTTTACCACCCTCCTGATGATAGCGGAAAATTTCCTCAAATTGATCCACCAGCAGCAGCAGGTTGGTGTTGTTTGGCAGGGGAATCTGATCCAGCAGTTCCTTCAAGCCCAAGGAACCTCGTTGTAAAACAGCCTGGATGCTTCTACAGTGTTCTAGAAAAATATTTTCTTGAAGTTCCCCTTTTTTTTCAAAGGGGGCCAGGGGGATTCCTTGAAGTTCTCCTTTTTTTTTCAAAGGGGAGGAGGGAGATCCGTATGCGGGGATTTTGACAATACTTTTTTGGAACTCTACAGAGGTTTCTGTGAGCGATTGCTCTGAAAACAATTCTTGTGGATCACCCAATACTTTTTGCTCCACCAGAGCCTGAGCGGTGCGGAGAAAAGGTTGGTTGCCTGGACGCATTTCGGCAATATGCCAGCGTGATCCGGCACCAGCAACAAAACCTGCCTCCAAAGCGGGAAATAAACCAGCCCGTACCAGGGACGACTTGCCGAATCCTGAGGGGCCAAACACAGCCACAAATCGTGTTTGATGCAGCTTGTCCAGCAATTGATCCACGTGCTCATCACGACCAAAAAAGAGATTTGATTCTTTTCGTCCAAAAGGACGCAAACCAGGATAAGGAACATTGCTCATAGGGACCTTCCTGACAAAAGAGGAGAAAGAAAATTGCGCAATTGAACTTCATCAATACCCCGCCGACAATTCAAAACCTGGATTTCGGAAAGCGGCAACTCGACCTCTTCTTTTTCTTCGGGTGGACCTTCATACAAGGCCAATGCCCATGAAGACCAGGAACGGTCAATCTTCTGACAAATCGTGAATTGTTGATTGACCCACTTGGCGTGAATTTCTCCATACACCACAATGGCAGCCTCACAGTTCGTCAGATTGACCCTAAGATCTTTTCTAATCTGAGAAGGTTTTCCTTCATGCCGCCGTATTTTATAGTCCACTCCCAATTGTCCCAGAATTCTGCCAATCTTTCCTGCCAGCCGTTGATCTTCCTGATCGGCATTCAAAAAGACAAAAGAGCCGGGAGGAGCAGCAATTTCCCGGGGTTTGGTCAAGTGGCGGCGCACCATTTGTTTGAATTCTTCCAGATCCATCTTGTGGACAGTGCCCTGTTTCAATAAAGCTTGTTGGGCCGATTCAGTCATTGTTCTTTCATCGAGGTCTGGAGATTGCCACTGCCAAACTGGAATGTTCTGAGCCCGAGCCAGTTCATACTGCCTCTGCACCAGGTTCAGTTGTGGATCATCCAGGCCCTGGATTGGTTGATCACTGAGCAATTGAAGGAACAGATCCGATTTTTTCAATGCTCCCTCTATCAACTGCGGATTTCTTTCCAGGAGAGTAAGAGATGCATGGGGTTCTGGCAATATCTGGAAGTTGTACTGTTCCAGATACCGTCTCATCCCGTCGTATTCCCGGCGCAAATCTTCCGAAACTTTGGCTAAATAAACGGAGCGCAATGGTGAGTCAACAGTAACTTGTTTTGCTGATCTTTCGGTTTCCGGTGGTACTGCCTTTAGAGAATTACTCAGCATCCTGGCCAGATCATCGACTTTTTGATAATAAATGTTGTCATCAGGATGGGGCTGGGGAACAGCCAAGGTGCGCACTCTTGCTCTTTCATCACGCATCCAAAAGGAAAAAATGGGCTGATCAGCCAAGGTGCTAGGAAGTTCACTTGTTTCTAATTCACTTGTTTCGACAATAAAAAGACGAGGTTTTCCCCAGTCAGCCTGTACTTTGATAATTTCTAGAAAAGCAGCCAATTCCTGTTGACACTGTTCGGAAGCGAGATAGCTTGGCGACAAAACCACTAAAAAGAGGGCCGACTGCTCCAGGCGTTTTTGTACATCTGAAGCAACCAGGGTATGCTCTTCCGATTGCACATCCTGCCAGCTTGAGGTGATCCTTACAGCACCTCGTTCTCGTTCCAGAGCCGTGGTCAATGTTCGAAACAGATTAGAGACCCAGCCATGTTTGATCCCTATAAAGGGTTGATTGTCCACATGAGCATAACTGATAAAAATATCGTATGTGTCAGACATTCTATGCGCCATTGGGATTCTCCTTGAGTTGCTTAAGAAGACTAGTTACTTCATAAGCAACGTCTTCAACTTTATAATAATATTCTCTTTCCTCCGGTTTGGGCCATCCCCAGGTACGCACCCGGTCATTGTGGTCTGTATACCAGAATTCAATGGGAATATGCTCAGTCAAGATTTCTGGAAATAACTCTTCATGAGAAGTTTTTTCTACGACGAAGATCCGTTCCAGATTCTGATCTTTCGTTTCCAATTTTTCTAAAAAACAATTCAATTCTTTTTGGCAAAAATCAGATTCTGAATAACCTGGCGACCAAATCATCAAAAAAAAATCTGAACTTTGGACTTTTTTGATAAGTTTAGAAGTGAGTCTTGGACTTTCCCCTCGCTTGTCCATTGAAATTTTAATGCTACCAGTCCTTCCTGTCTGTTGGGCAAGAACAATTTCCAATGTATCTACAAAATGGTCCACCCAGCCCAAATCAATCCCTGGAGGAGGATTGTTATCCACCCAGGCATAGCTGATGAAAATGTCGTATGTATAGCCAGGAACAAGAGCCATAAAGCAGACCTTAGCGAATGAAAATAACGAACAAAAAATAGAAAAATCGGTTGGCGCAGATTAGCATCTAACAAGACGTTAGTAAATAAGTTTTTTCCTCTTTACACACCCATTTTCAGATGTTATCGTTTTGTGAAAGGTTCTTATAATTTTGGGCGTGTCTTTTTGATAGAGGGTTCTGACAATAAAACGTCTCAGATGGATCTTAACCCCGGAGGGGTGATAGGGAATAGCCCATCCATTTATGGATGGGGAAGGGCAATACCATTTAGTCCTGAAGGGACGGCACTTTCCCAAACAATGATGAGGAGTGTCATCTCTCTGGGACTAAAAAACAATGAAAATTCAATCCCAACCATCAATGGTTGGGCTATTCTCTGTTGTCCCTTCGTGACTAAAAAACTTCATTTAATTACTGCTCCATCAAATGAATGCATCCCCTCAATTTTCTGGGAGCAAATCAAATCAGGATTAGAAGGCTTATTGATGCACCTTGCCAAAGTCCCCTTTCATTATTTCCAGCCTGTCTTTTTTGCTGGTGTCATTGATGATCCAATTTTGTTACTGAAAATCAAGACATTGGGCAGCAGTTTTCTGGTGGATTGTGGTCAGATCGACCATATTGCCAAAAAAGCAATGAAAAGGGTGGAAGCGGTTTTCATCACCCATGCTCACATGGATCATTTCATTGGGATGGATAAATTCACTCGCAGTATTCTGGTCAGTGACAAGACCGTACACTTATTTGGCCCACCAGGTATTGCGGAAAAACTGTACTACCGCTTGAAGGGGTATGATTGGAATCTGGTCGAAGCCAAGTATTGTGCGTTTCAGGTCTCGGATGTCTACCCTGACCATTTGCAATGTTTTTCACTGCGTGGTGCCGAAGGTTTTGCCATGCGTGAATTGGGTATGCAAGAAAAGCATGATGGTCTGATCTATGAAAATGAGTACGCCTGGGTGCATGCCGCTCAATGTGATCATAAAATCCCCTGCCTAATCTTCAAATTTACCGAAAAACCCTATTTTCTGATCGATGAGGAAACCATTGAGCAACGAGGTTATCTCAAGGGAGCCTGGATTGAGCAGCTCCGGCAAGGCTTATTGAAAAATGGAGACGTGTCCCAACCCTTGAAAGTACCCCGCCAAAGTAAAGACACCATCGAAGAAATAGTCATTGACGATTATGCCGCCCTTTATCAGCAAATTGCCAAAAAGCAGGACCTCAAAAGTATTGGCTACCTCACCGACATTGGGTTTACCGAAGAAAACCGGCAGGTGGTTGTCGAATTGATGACAGGGGCTTCCATCCTGATTGCCGAGTGCTCCTATAAAAAGGAGCATGTTGGTCGAGCCCGAAAATTTGCGCATCTGTGCACGGAGGACTGCAATGAATTGGTGGCTCAGATTCGACCTCAATATTTTTTACCAGTGCACTTCTCCAAGATTTATCTAAATGAGACAGAATCTGTTTACGACGAACTGGAGATGCCCAAGAACACCACTTTGATCCCTTTACCAGAACGCTTGACTCCCCAACCAGTGCTTGCTCCCAGTTACAATCCTTTGTCTGGGATCTGATTCTATCATAACCTGAATCTTCTCTCAGAACCTGTTTGAAAAACCTGATTCCACTGCAAAACCGCCTCATTGCGCCTGTTTTGAGAAAATTTTCGTTAAATAGGCCGACTATTCGCCTTAAATTTTCTCAAAAATCCTCTCAAAGAGATCGATTTTTCGCAACGAACCATCTTTTCCAAACAGGTTCTCAGAAAAAGGGAGAGGGCTTAAAGGTATTGCCACATTCTAAAGGCAACTTGGTATAAAAATGTTCAAAGTCCAGCATAAAGACATTTGCATTGATCTACTTTAAGGAGTAGGCTATTTAGTAGTGTCAGCTTAGTCGTCCAGCAAGTTTGTTTTGATGGTATCCACTCAGCAATTCAAATTTGATGCAGTATTAGTGCAAGTGCATAAAACAATATTGATCAGCTAAAGATATAGTCAAATGAACAAGATATTAGTCATTGATGATGAAGACTTTGTACGGAATATGCTGTGCCGTCATTTGTCCCGTTCTGGTTATGATGCCATTGGTGCTGAAAATGGACTAGATGGTTTGGAAAAATTCAATCTCCATCAGCCTCAAGTCATTCTGTTAGATTTGAGAATGCCTGAAATGGGAGGAATTGAGTTTTTACAAAATCTAAAACCGGAAGTGAGCAGCCCCTACGCAGTCATCGTACTGACCGGAGATGGTACAGATAAAGATGCCGAAACATGCTATCAGCTTGGCGTAAAAGGGTTTTTGAGAAAACCAGTCAATTTATTAGAACTGCGCGGATTGGTCAGAAACAGCTTCGAATTGGTTCATTATTCTGCTCAAATTCAGGAACTGAATGCCACTCTGGAGCAGAAGGTCGAGGCACGTACTCAAGATTTACAGGAAGCCCATCTGCAGCTACAAATTTCATTTGGAGAACTGGAACGTATTTCCAAAACCTTTCAACTATTTGTCCCCCATCAGTTTCTCAATCGCATTCAATCTTTAGAAACCGAAAGCATTAAATCGGGGCATGTTCAGGAAGAAAAGTTGACGATCCTGTTTACGGACATTCGTTCTTTTACCAGAATGACAGAAAACATGAGTTCCTCGGAAACCTTTAATTTTATCAATACATACTTAGGGCATATGGAGCCTTGTATCACGAAATATGGTGGATTCATTGATAAATTCATTGGAGATGGAATCATGGCTTTGTTCGACCAGGAAGAATCGGCCAATCAGGCTTTGCTGGCAGCCTTGGAGATGCAAAGAGAGTTGGAGCGTTACAATGAAGAACGACAACTGGCCGGAATGTCCATGATCCAGGTAGGAATGGCAATCAACACGGGTATTGTGCGTGTGGGGGCTCTGGGAACAGAGCATCGCTTGAATTCCACAGTGGTGGGGGATCATGTGAACCTGGCGTCCCGCTTAGAGGAACTGACCAAAAAATACAAGAGCCGTATTCTGATTTCTCAGTATACCTATAATGAAATACCAGCAGAACAATATTTGATTCGGGAGATTGATACTGTTCAGGTGCGAGGACGTTCCGAGGCCACAACCGTTTACGAAGCATTTGACTGTGACCCTGCCGATGTGAAAGAAAAAAAAATAAAGACAACAAATCTCCTGGCAGAAGGAATTCAACTGTACCAAGCATGCCAGTTTGCAAGTGCATGGAAATGTTTTGAAGCCTGTCTGGCAATTTTTCCAGAAGATGTGATTGCGATTGAATATATAAAGCGCTGCCGTTATTTCCAGAAATATCCACCCGATCCCAATGTCTGGGATGGGGTGATTTTGGAAACAGAGACCTTATTGGATCATACGATTCGAAGAAAAGCAATACGGTACGAGTTAGATGCCCCCATCAATGTCTTTCTCTCCTCAGATCAGGAATCTCCTCTGGTTGGTTCATTAAAAGACCTCTCGACAGGAGGATTGTTACTGGAATTGCAACAACCTCTGGAGATAGGAGAAGTGATTACTGTAGAGATTTTGTTTGATCAATCGCCATTGAAAATGCTGATTGCCTGCAAAACCAGTAAGATTTTATGTAAAGTTGTCTGGCAATTTGCCGATAGTTCTTCCCATTCATCGTCGCTGAAAAGAAGAGGTGTGAAGTTTTTGACCATGCCTCTGGAACTGGAAGAGATGTTGGAAAATGCTTTAGCTAAACTGTAGGAGTACACTCATGACTAGTCACATCCTGGTTGTTGATGATGAACAGGATATCAATGTATTGTTTTCCATTCAATTCAATCAGGAGATCAAAAATCAGGAATTGGAATTTCGATTTGCTGCTAATGGCACCGAAGCTCTGGAGATACTGAAAAATGATATCGATTCTAAAATAGAGCTGGTGCTGACAGATATTCGTATGCCTGGCATGGATGGGTTGGCCCTTTTATCACAATTGAAAGTAAAAGGATATTTGTTGCTGGTAATTATACTCTCTGCTTATGGAGACATGCAAAATATTCGGCAAGCTATGAATCGGGGGGCCTTTGACTTTCTGATCAAACCCTTTGATTTTCAAGATATTAGGAATACCATCCAACGGGGATTGGCACATATCCATCAATTGAAAGAAGAGATCAGAAAGCGAGAACAGACAGAAATTGCTCTGAAAAGGCAACAAAAGGAGCAACTCTTACTGACTACCGCAGTGAAACAAGCTGCAGAAAGCATTGTCGTCACGAATCAAAAAGGAATCATTAAATATGTAAATCCTGCTTTTGAAAAAAAAAGTGGGTATCTCCGCGAAGAAGTGATTGGAAAGAATCCTCGTATTTTAAAAAGTGGAAAGCATTCTGCTCCATTTTATAAACAGATGTGGGATACTTTGAAAAGTGGAGAGGTGTGGTATGGGCAGATCACCAATAAAAAGAAAAATGGTTCTCTGTATGACGAAGAACTCTCCATTTCTCCCATTCGTGATGAAGCAGAAAAAATCGTGAACTACGTTGCCGTCAAACGGGATGTTTCCAGAGAGTTGGAACTGGAGAGACAATTGCGTCAAGCCCAGAAAATGGAGGCTATCGGGACACTGGCCGGTGGGATTGCCCATGATTTTAATAATCTTCTCTTTGCCATGCTTGGGTACATCACTATGGCGATTAACGAATTGCCAGAAGGTAGCTGGATTCGGGAAGATTTGGAAGAAGCCGCTCAAGCAGGAAGGCGTGCGAAGTCACTCATTCAGCAAATCTTGACGTTCAGCCGTCAACAGGATACCAAACACGAGCCTGTCGAAATGGGCCCCATCATCAAAGAAGCATTAAAACTCTTACGTGCTTCCATTCCAGCAACCATTGAGATGGAAACAGCGATTTCTTCAGACAAAATAATGATTGAAGCAGATCCTACCCAGATACATCAAGTCGTTGTCAGTCTTTGTGCGAATGCCTTCCAAGCAATGGGAGAAGATGGCGGTCAACTCGATGTGACATTAGAAAAGACAGAATTGGATGCTGTTTTGGCAAACCAGTATGCGATTGATCCTGGAATTTATGCCAAATTGACCATTCATGATACAGGTCCCGGAATTGATCCAGAAATTCAAGAACGAATTTTTGACCCTTTTTTCACAACAAAAGAGGTGGGAGAAGGCACAGGAATGGGATTGGCAGTAGTTCACGGTATTGTGCAAGATCACAAAGGAACCATTACGGTCACCAGTAATTCAGGAGAAGGAGCAACGTTCTACGTTTTTTTTCCCATGATTGTGTTGGAAGAAGAAACAGAGAAATCAATCGAAGTTTCCTATGCTCATATGGGAGGGAGGATATTGGTCGTTGATGATGAGGCCCTACTGGTGAAACTGGAAAAGCAAATTTTGGAACGTGCCGGTTATGAAGTGATTGTTGCCACTGATCCCCAACAGGCGTTAGAGATTTTTCGCACACAACCGACTCAGTTTGAATTGGTCATTACTGATCAGACAATGGGAGGCATGACGGGTATGGAGTTGGCCAAAGAATTGAGGACAATACAGAAAAATGTTCCTATCCTCCTGTTGACTGGATACAAGTTAAGCCTGAGTAAACAAGAAATTGCGGATAGTGGTATACAGGAAGTGATTCTTAAACCTGTCGAATCCAAACAGTTCAGTCAAATAGTGGCCAGGGTACTGGAAGAAGCCAGAGAAGATGCTGCCGAATGAATGCATTATCCTATTGTTTTTTTCATATGCTGGTGAGGTATTCCTGCCTCTTGAAAAATATCGCCATACTCGATAAAGCCAAGTTTCCTGTAAAACGGCATTGCTTGTAGTTGTGAAGCCAGTATAATCTGTTGCATCCCTTTGCTTTTTGCCATTTCAATCAGTTTGATCACCAGAAGTTCTCCAATTCCCCGGTGTCGATAAGACTTTAAGACTGCAATGCGGCCAATGTGCCCATCGGGAAGGAGTCTGCCTGTGCCAACAGGCACTCCATCTATTGTTGCCAGCACATGATTACAGGCAGGATCTTTTCCATCCATTTCTATGGAAGGAGAAACTTTTTGTTCTTCAACAAAAACCCGATGCCTGACTGATGAAATATCGGCCTCTGATTTGGTCCAATCAGCTTCTTGAACGATGATCATTTGAACAAAACAAGTTTATCTCTATTAACAAAATCAATAAATCCTGGAGAATACTCTGATTTCGTGTAAAATCAAAGGCTAATTTTTGATATATTTCAGCATACCAAGAATTCTTTCCTTTGTGTTTTTTCGTGTTTCGTGGCTAATTTTAATAGAATAAAGTTAGCCAATATGGGGATGGTTACGTTTTGGGCTATTAGTATATTCTTCTCCTTTACCCCGCTTCCGCGGACGGCCTCCTTGCCAAGGAGGGGAAATCGCTTTTCCACAACTGGCTGAAAATATAATCAAACTCGCCAATACAACTTGATATAAGGATTTTCATATGGAATTTACAGGCTCGGACAAGTATTACCTCAACCCAGAATTGCGTTTGATTGTCAATATGGCAGTCAAGATGGAAAAACCACTATTGCTAACAGGTGAACCTGGTACAGGAAAGACACAACTGGCATTTGAAATCAGCCGCACCTTGGGGATGCCAATTGAAGTGCTACGAGCCAAGTCGACGATTAAGGGAGAGGAAGTTTGTTACACGCAAGATACCGTATTGCGTTTGAATGATGCTCGATTTGGTGCGGGAAAGACACAGCGTAACGTAGAAGAATTTTACGATTATGTGATTTGGGGACCCATTGGCCGGGCTTTTCGCAGTGAAGAAAGAGTGGTGCTGCTATTGGATGAAATCGACAAAACCGAATCAGATGTTCAGGACAATTTGTTGGATGTTTTGGAAGAAACTGAATTCACCATCCGGGAAGTCAATGAGATCATCAAAGCCAAGATCAAACCTGTGATCGTGATTACTTCCAACGCCAAGCGAGAATTGTCAGATCCTTTTTTAAGGCGCTGCTTTTGCCATCACATTCCTTTTCCAAAGCCGGAAGAAATGGAAGAAATTATTAAATTACATTTTCCTGATGTTCCGCAAGGTTTGATGGATGCCGCTTTGAAGATCTTTTATGAACTCCGTGAACGAGGATATGAAAAACCACCGGCAACCAGTGAGTTATTGAACTGGATTGAAGCTTTGATGATTTCTGGAGAAACGCCACAAAATCCCAACGATGTGCCTTATTTAGGGACATTGCTCAAACGCACAGCAGATATTCTTTCTTACCGGAAAGTTGATAAGATTTCTGGAAAACGATGGTAAGAACCTGTTTGATTTTCCAAACAGGTTCTAAAATCTTACACAAGCAGGTATTTGTTCAAAATCTAAACAAGATTCCAAAATGCTGACCAATTTTTTTTACTTATTGCGTGAATATGGTATCCCGATCACATTGCATGAAGTAATGGATTTTCATGAGGGCTTAGACAAAGGACTCGTGAATGATCTTGATGAATTGTATGTCTATGCACGATTGTCAATGGTGAAGCATGTAGAACACATGGATATGTTTCATCGTGCATTTGTTTATTATTTTTATGGGGTGGATTTGCCTCCAGTTGGGGAAAATGACCCAGAACTGTTCAAAACAGAACAGTTTCAAAAATGGTTACAAAAAGCCGTTCGTTCTGGAGAAGTGCCTAAAAATGCCTATTGGAGTATGTCTGCTGATGAACTGATGAAAAAATTCTGGGATACGATCAAACAACAACTCAAAGAACATCATGGAGGAAACAAATGGGTGGGCACAGGAGGTACATCGCCTTTTGGACATTCTGGCTTTGCGGAGCGGGGAATTCGCGTGTTTGGGGAGTCAGGCAATCGATCAGCCATTAAAGTGATTGGAGATCGAAATTATGTCACCTATTCGGCAGACCACACCCTCAGTGGCGAAAATCTGCGCCAGGCTTTGGAGAGTATGAAGCATCTGAAAAAAAGTGGTCCTGAGACTGAGCTGGATTTAGGGGAGACCATTCGAAAAACAGCCCAGAATGGAGGGGAAATCGATTTGATTTTTCGGCGTGAATTGAAAGATAAGATCAAGGTGGTGTTGCTCATTGACAATGGTGGATATTCCATGACCCCCTATGTGGACATCACTCGCCTGCTCTTTTCTAAATTACACAATCGCTTCAAGGAATTCACCACCTATTATTTTCACAATACGATCTACCGCAGTGTCTATACAGATTCTGCTCGATTCAAGCCTTATCCGGTTGATGAATTATTGAAAAAACCAAGAAATACCAGAGTTCTCATTGTGGGAGATGCCAGTATGGCCCCGGAAGAACTGGCATATGGGTATGGTTCTATCTATATCAATGACAATGAGGTGCAACCCAGCATCACATGGCTCAAAAAAATCAGAGATCGCTTCCCCTATACAGTTTGGCTCAACCCCATCCACGAAAGTGAATGGGATCTGGGTGTTTGGACACTAGATAGGATTCGCGAAATATTCCATATGGAAGAACTCACCCTGCGCGGCATTAAGCAGGCAGTGGAATTCCTGAACACCCGACAGGAAGTGCTTTAATCAGCTCAGTTTTTCTTCAACACTCTGTATTTTGTCTTCCATGGTTTGGTCACGATCGGTGCGAGTGCCCATTTTAATAGTCGTGGTTATGCGTGGTGCTCCCATCTCATGAACCTTCTCATGGCACCGTTTGATGGCCGTGAACACTTCTTCCCATTCTCCCTCAATATTCGTTCCATAGGCATGTAAACTGGTTTTTAAACCTGCCTGTGTCAAAATTTCTTCACAGGCTGCCACATATTTAGAAAGAGAAATTCCTACCCCAATCGGGACTATACATAAATCTACAATTACTTTCATACGATCCTTTTGCTGTTATTTGAAATAGAATAATTGTGTTTCCTGAACCAGTTTCTTTATATTATGGCAAGTAACAAAATTTGCAAGTAGTGCGATAATCATGGATATCTCTGTTTTTTAAAAATATTTTTTCTCTGTGCTTCTGCGTCTCTGTGGCAAATATTTTTTGGTTTTGGTTGCCAGATTAAGATTTGCAAAGATATTGCATGCTTATTTCATTTTAAACCGATTGTAGAACGGACTTTGGGGAGAGTATCGTGTTTGTACAAAAGAAAATTCGGGTAGCTCCGTATGTGTGGTTGTTTGTGATTGGATTGGCAATCATGGATTTAGGGATTCGGCATGGAAAGATTGGAGATTGGACTCCACTGGAAATGCTGGCTTACCTGATTTCTATCCTGATCAGTGGCATGTGGACGATGCTGCTCTGTAAACTGTTGGCACGCTGGTTGTTCAACAAAAAATGGTTGTTATTCCTGATTGTTGCCCTGATTGGCATTGCTTCTGCGCTGACTTATTTGAGCAGTTACCGTTTCTACTTCATTTTCCGCAACGTGCCTAATATTGTCACATTGCGTTTTGTTCTGGAAGAGACAACAGAGGCATTCTCTTTTGTCGAAGCCGATATGCTGACATTGGTTATTTTTCCTGCAGTGTCTCTTCTCTTTATCTTGATCTGGTATTGGCTGGTTGGTCGATACCACCAGCAGAAACAGATACGATTCCCTATTTTGAATTTGCTCGGATTATTGGTGTTGGCACCGGTCGCCCATAATAACATATGGTTGATGCAAGGCAATACCATGCTTGGGGTCAACATGGCATTTTCCGTCACCAAATCGCTAGAAAAATTTTTCAGCAATGAGGGCAACATTCGTGTTTTGCAAGTGCGCCATATTCCACCACTGCCACGAATGGGAGAAGCTCCTCCGTTTCATGTAATTTTAATTGTGCATGAAAGTTTACGAGCATTCAGCAATTCATTTTATGGCTACTCACGTATTACGTCTCCCCGACAAGATGAGTTCCTGCAAAAGAAATACCCGGACAATTCTTTCATTTTTCAGCGAGCTTATTCCAACAGTACCAACACACACCTTTCTTTTCCTTCCATCCTGACAGGTATTTTGCCAGGTCAGTCTCATCAAGACTTGCACAGTGTGCCGACATTTTATGAATATGGAAAAATGTTTTCCAATTACAAAACATTTCTCATCTCCAGTCATTCCCACCAATATGGCAACTTTCAACTCTTCATTCAGTCTCCTTATTTAGATACGTGGTGGAATCGAGACATTGGCAAAAAAGAAGCCTTCAATACCTACGGAGCGGATGACCGATTTGTTTTGGAAGAATTCGTCCGTTTCTTAGATCAGACCGATCTGAACCAACAACGGATCTTTGGTATTTTGCAATTCAATGGAACCCACTTTCCTTATCATGTTCCTGAAGAATTTCGCCTGTGGACTAAGAAAACGAGATATACGGATGATTATGACAATTCTATCCGCTATGTGGATCACTGGATTGGAGAAATTTTATCGGAACTGGAACAACGTGGTTTACTAAAAAATACGGTCATTATCTCCACTTCCGACCATGGCGATGGCTTCGGAGAACACAAGGACGAATTTGGGCATTTGCAAAGCTTTTATGACGAAGGAACCCTGGTTCCTTTTTGGATCTATTTGCCAGACATGCTGCAACAATACAAGCCTGCTTTAGAAAAAAATATCAAACAAACGATTCATAATGCCGATATTGTACCATCCACTCTCGATTTGTTGGAGTTGTCCCAACGTGAAGAATTGCAGACCTTTGTCAGCAAATTGAAAGGGATGAGTGTGTTTTCTCCAATCCCAGACGGCCGTTACATTGTGATGCAGAACATGAACAGTTATTATACCAATCAATTTCCTGGCATTGGGGTGGTTCGCGATCAGGATAAATTCTTGTTCAAAGTTTCAGGACAATCCGCCAGCCTGGAATATTACAACCTGGCAGACGATCCCCTTGAAAAGAACGATTTGTCTGAAAATATACCAGCTGACAAGTTGAATGATCTGAAAAATTTTCTGAAACAAGATCCCTTTGTACGAAAATGGATCAAGAAATGGTTTTTTCAGGATTTGTAATTTTGAGTATTGTACAAATAGGAAGTGTCTGTGATGAGAAGCAATATTGAACATCAGAGCAGTTCATTGATGCCTTGCCGCAAAAATTCCATATTGATGGGTTTGGGGATGAATAAAGAAGCTCCCATCCCCAACAAATCTTCTATTTCCTGATGAGAGACAACAGCGGAGATGAGCATGATGGGTAGATGGGAAAAAACTGTATTGTCCCGCAAGATTTGAATCAGTTCTCGCCCTCCCATCTCTGGCATCATGATATCGGTAATCAACAAATCGATTTCCGGGTTATCCATTAAAATATCAAGAGCACGCTTGCCATTTGAACTCTTAATGGCAACAAATCCCATTCCTTCCACAACTTTTGCAAGCAAAAATTGAGAACCAGGGTCATCCTCAACAATCAATACTTTCTTCAAGTTCTCCTCCAACTCGATTTTGATTTACCAGGGCAGATTCTTCAATGACCCGAAGTGTCTGGTCACTCTTCCATTTCTCTGAGACGGCGGCGGATGATTTTTCCAGTGGTGGTCAGAGGGAATTCATCAATGAATTGAATTTCACGAGGATACTCATGAGCAGCCAGAGATTTCCTGACAAAGTCCTGAATGCTTTGGATCAATGCCTGATCGGGGATACTTCCCTGTGCTGGTTTGATGAATGCTTTAATAATACTGCCTCTCATGTCATCGGGTTTGGCAACAACAGCAGCCATGGCCACAGATGGATGTTTGATCAACTGTTCCTCAATTTCCACAGGTCCAATGCGATAACCAGCACTGATGATGACATCATCATTTCGTCCTTCAAACCAAATATATCCCTCATCATCCATGTATCCCTGATCGCCACTTTTTGCCCATTCTCCAATAAATTTTTGTTTGGTTCCGACTTCGTTATTCCAATAGCGTAAAAAAAACACTGGATCATTGGATTTATGAAATCCAATTTCCCCAGAAGTGCCAGGTGGCAGAGTATTTCCTTCTTCATCAAGAATGGCAACCATATGTCCAGGATAAGGTTTACCCATGCTGCCAGGCTTGACTGGCATGATTGCCTGGCAATTGCCAACGGCATAATTGACTTCCGTTTGTCCATACATCTCATTGATGTTCACAGTGAGGGTCTCTTTGGCCCACTGAAGAATTTCGGCTCCAACGGCCTCTCCTGCGCTCATCATAGAGCGTAACTGTAGCTGGGGTGTAGAAGACAGATCGGCTTGCCGAATCATTTTGAGTGCTGTTGGTGGCATAAAAACATTGCGGACCCGATATTTATGCATCAAATGGACTGATTTCTCAGGGTCAAACTTTTTAGCACGATAAGCCAGGACAGGTCGCCCATAAAACCAAGAGCAGAGCAATATATTCATCAACCCACCAATCCAGGCCCAATCGGCAGGAGTCCAAAACAGATCATTGGTTTGGGGGGCAAAATCATGGGAAAGCTCAAAGCCTGTCAAGTGCCCTAACAAACTTTGATGTGGCAATAACGCGCCTTTCGGATTTCCAGTGGTTCCGGAAGTGTAGATAATCAATGCAGGAGTCATAGAAGGGAGCTGCTTGGTTTTATATTTCGTGGCAGCATTTTGAATCAACTTTTGGAACAAGTGCACACTATCAGAATGAGGAATTCCAATTTGAATCACATGTTTTAATTCGGAAAGATCTTCCTGAACCTGCTGAATTTTATGAATGCTATCATCATCGACGATTACAGCCACCGCTGAGGCATCGGAAAGACGGTATTTTAACGCTTCCGGCCCAAATAAATTTGCCAAAGGAATTGCAATTGCGCCTATTTTATAAATGGCCAAATGAGCAATTGCGGTCTCTGGGCGCTGTGGCAGCACAATACCGACCCGATCTCCCTGGCGCACTCCCAATCCCTCTAAGGCATTTGCAAATTGGTTGGCCCGGTTTTGAATCTGAAAAAATGTCCAGATTTCCTCATTACCAGCTTCATCTTCGTAATAAATAGCAACTTTGTTGGGGTCCTCCGCATGGCGATCACAGGTAACATCAGCAATATTCATCCTATCTGGGATATTCCATCTAAATTGTTCCACCAACTCATTCCAGCTCTTTTTTCCAGATAAGATCGAATACATGGCAATCCTTTTCTAACTTTCTTCTGTTTGTACTAAAAACTCACGACGGTAGTGGTCAAATAAAGTGGATTTGGAAAGCATCCCTATGAATTTCTCATTTTCTACAACTGGTAACGACCACTCACCTGATTTTTCAAATATTTTGAGAGCATCACTAATTGGATGATTGGGGTTGATCAGTGGTACGTTACGCATCACAGCCCCCATAGTCACCAAGCCATACAAATCTTCATTAAACAGGTAATTTCTCACATCATCTAAAAAGACTACCCCGACACACTGTTCACTTTGTACACTCAACACAGGAAAATAATTACGATGGGATTCTTTAAAAACATCAATAAAATTTCCCAACAGCAGGTTTTCCTTAATGGTGATACAATCGGTATCCAAGATATCTCGAATATTCAGGTGATGCAGCAAATAGGCATCAGTCCCAGGTCTGGCTAAATCCCCTGTTGCAATGAGTTCGTGA
>JANQHV010000590.1 GCA_028282505.1 SAR324 cluster bacterium
GATACATGGCACTGGCTTGGCCCTGCTGAGCGGCCTGTAAGAACCACTGCAATGCCTGTTCGTCGTTCTGATCCACCCCGGTACCTTCCTTAAACATCAATCCTAGATTATACTGAGCATCGGGGTCTTGTTGTTCTGCTGCCATGAAAAACCATTGCAGTGCCTGCTCATAATTCTTCTCTCCTCCCTCTCCAGAGATATACAGTAATCCCAGGTTGATTTGTGCTTTCACTGAGCCTTGCTCTGCTGCTTTAACAAACCACTGAATTGCTTGTTGGTAGTCCTGTTCTACCCCGGTACCTTCTTTGTATAGAATGCCTAGATTGAATAATGCATCGGGATACTGTTGCTCGGCGGCCTTCATGAACCATCGATGGGCTTCTTCGTAAAACCATTGAAGTATTTGTATCTCCTGTTGTTTTTCTCCTTTGCCTCCATTGCTCACTACATCTTCCAAGTCTGCAAAACCACTTTTCAGTCTTTCTTTCAAGGCCGTTATACCAAATTTTGTTGCTGCCTCTCCATTTGCTTCTTCTGCCAGCTTCTGCAATTCTCGGAAAAATTCCTTTTTCTCCAGTGGGTTAGTAACAAACAAAAGTCCCAGGTTGTTTTGTGCCTCTGCACTCCCTTGTTCCGCAGCCTGGCTGTACCACTTGAAGGCTTCTAATGGATTCTGTTCCACTCCTTTGCCGGTTGCATACAAAAGTCCTAAACTGTTCAAGGCCTCTATATTTCCCCGTTCTGCAGCTTCCTTATACCACCGAATCCCTTCTTCTATATTGATAGCGACGCCTTCTCCATTGGTATACATCAACCCCAACGTATTTTGTGCTGGCATATAGCTTTTTTCGGCCAAATTAATAAACAGAGGGAGAGCTGTTCGGACGTCTTCTTCTTGTGAAAGTAACAATACTGCCAGATTGAACTCAGAATCTTGATTTCCCTGGGTAGCAGCTTTTTGATACCATTCTTTGGCTTGTCCCAAATCAGGCTCTACGCCAAAGCCAGTAGCATACATCACTCCCAGGTTGTGTTGAGCCTTGGTATCTCCGGTCTCTGCCAGCCTATGCATCCCTTGCAAAGCCTGCTCTGCTAGTTGGGGCACTTGATCAGCATTTTCCACAGTTCCATGTCCCAGGTCATACAGAACAGCAAGATTGTATAATCCCAAAGGATGGTTTTGTTCTGCAGACAATGTTGCAAACTGAAGGGCCGTTTCTATATTTTTAGATACACCATCTCCTTTTCGATATTTTTCTGCAAGTACTCCCTGACTGTAGGCATCACCAGTACTGGCTTTTTGAATAAGACTCTCTACCGGAGATGGCCCCAATACTTCTGTTGAACTCATAGAGGTGCTACACCCCATCAACATAACTCCAGTCCATAGTATCATCCATACCAGCACAATGTACATTTGAGTTCTTCTCATCTTCCTTCTCCTATTGGCTGAATAAAAATCCGATTCCCAACTTGTTAAAATGACGATTGTAATCAGTCAGGCTTTCTCCAAAACCATCCCAGTATTGAACCAACCCTCTTATCTCTCCAATGGTAGGGAAGGAAAAATTCACCTGAGCCCCTCCTCTGTTTTCTCCAATCGCATACCTCCCAATCACATTCAGATTCAGAGAATGCCAGTCCACTCCAACTGTCCATTGATTCTGTCCATAAAACTTATCAATATCGGGATT
Organism: SAR324 cluster bacterium; assembly: GCA_028282505.1. GTDB lineage: Bacteria > SAR324 > SAR324 > SAR324 > NAC60-12. Next base: position 1,695 of record JANQHV010000590.1, read on the forward strand.
GTCGTCTCCTTTTGCCTCTTCTGGCGATTTCTTTTTAGATTCTGGAATTCGATACCAGCCCTTCCAGCCCAAAGTCAACTGATCATACCGACCTTCCACACGGAGAAAAACTCGATCCCAGCTCCGAGAAGCCGGAGCCTCCCTGCCATTGGATTCATGTTCATACCCCAAATCTCCTCTCCACTTTCCCCATCCTGGCAAAATGTAATTGGGAGAACGGATGAACACTTCCGGGTTGTAGTTGCTTTCTCGAAACGGACTGGAATTTTCCTCGTCATACGCTTGCCAAAAAGATTTTTGGGAATAGGCATAAAAGAAGCGAAAGCGTTGGTATTCCCAAATATCTTGTTTCAAACTAAATTGAAACTGAATTTCCTGGTTCATCCGATCCCTGATTGGTGTTGTCCAGGTCAATGGCAATACGAAATTTGGTTTGTGAGGCTGAAATCCCGAAACCCCACTTTGTGTCTCTTCCAATTCCGAAATCTTTTCCTGAAGTGTAGCAATCTGTACTTGCAAACTCTCCAGCATCCCTTGATTTTCTGAATTGGATTCTGCTACCTCCTCTGCATGAGCAGGATACATCCAGTAACAACATAAGAGCATGATGAAAATGATAATAAGCCGTTTCTTCATTTATTTTCTCATTTTGCTTGAATAATGCCGATCATTTTTTGAATATGATTGGAGGAAATAATCTTTCCGAAAATGACGATAAGGACAAAAGCTATTATTTATCTATCTAAAGAAAAGCAGGGCAGGTCAAGCTAAATCAAATTCCATTCACTATTGCTTTTCTCCGGGCATTACTTTATACAGTACCCATAGTCGCTGTCGCGAAATAGCGACAGGGTACTAGCTAAATAGGCGGCCTCATCTTCTCTCATCCCAGATCAGGGCGAATCATCATTCAAGGTTAGAAAAAATGTCAAAAGATCAACAAATAACACGTCGAGATTTTCTGAATGGATCTCTTTTAACACTAGGTTCTATGGCGCTACCTCCCATCGCCTTAGGCAAAGCGATTGAGCAATTGATCACCACCGACTACTACCCTCCCATTTTGACAGGCATGCGCGGCAGCCACCCCGGTTCATTCGAGATCGCTCATCAGTTGGCCTGGTCAGGACAAAGTGATTGGGGAAAAGTAACCGATACCCAGGAAGAAATTTACGATTTAGTCGTGGTTGGAGCAGGAATCAGTGGTTTGGCGGCAGCCTGGTTTTTCCGGCAACAGTTTGGAGAAGATGCTCGGATCTTATTGTTGGATAATCACGACGATTTTGGAGGGCATGCAAAACGCAACGAATTCAACGACAATGGTCAGCTACGGATCTGCTACGGAGGCTCTCAGGCAATGGAAAACCCGAGTGCTTATAGTGTAGTCACCAAGGATTTATTGAGAGACCTCGGACTCTACCTTGAACGCTTTGAAGAAGCATATGATGAGGAGTTTTTTGACCGAAATGGCCTCGACGACATGATTTTTTTTGACAAGCCGACCTATGGTATCAACCGCCTCGTCCCTTATTCTTTCGAAGATCCCCAAAGAAATGCAGAGGAAGCCGTTCAACAAATGCCACTATCGTCAGAGGCTAAGAAACAGTTACTTCGTATATTAACGGCAAATCGAGAGACATTGAACAATGTTGGTTGGTTTGACCGTTTGGAATATGCCAAAACAACCCCTTACTTTCTCTATTTAAAAGATCATTTGAACATCCATTCCCCACAAGTTTTTGAATTACTCCGTTATATTCCTGGAGGAGATTTGGGAGCCGGAGCCGATACCCTTTCTGTTGTAGAAGCCTGGGCTCTGGGGATGCCGGGAATAGAGCCAAGAGCCATGATTCCTCTGATAGGAGATCTGGTGGCAAATGCGTTCTCATCAGACGATGAACCTTACATTTATCATTTCCCAGATGGTAATGCATCCATTGCACGTCTTTTGGTCCGTAAAATGATCCCAGGAGTCGCTCCAGGAAATACGATGGAAGATATTGTATTAGCTCCGTTTGATTACAGCAAACTCGATCAGGCCCATTCCAATGTTCGCTTGCGATTGAACAGTACGGTCATCAACGCAAGCCATGCAGGACCTGTTGAAAAGGCTCGACAAGTCTCAATCACGTACATCAACAATAATCGAGCTTATCGGGTACGAACCAAGAATTGTGTCATGGCTTGTTATAATACGATGATCCCCTACCTTGTTCCCGATTTACCACAGGGCCAAAAGCAAGCACTCAAAAAGCTCATTAAGTCCCCTCTCGTGTATACCAATGTGTTGCTTGACAATTGGCATGCCATTCAAAAATTGGGAGTGGCTTCTGCCTACTGTCCAGGCCGGCTCCATACAGATGTTACCATTGATTTCCCAATTACCATAGGCGGACACAGCGCATTCAAGTCACTGAACGAATCCACCTATTTAACAATGACCTATGTTCCAGTCTCCTCCACCTATGGGCTTCCTCCCCGTCAACAATACCGTGAAGGACGAACCAGGTTATTAACGATGTCATTTGAGGATTTTGAAACCGAAGTAAAAGCACATCTTGGAGCCATGTTAGGACCAGGTGGTTTTGACCCGGAAAAAAATATCAAAGCCATTACCGTCAATCGATGGTCTCATGGCTATGCTTATAGTGTGGGTAACCCATATAGTTTGTATGATAGAGAAACAAATGAAGAAAAATTGCCACACATTATAGGGCGTCAGCCATTTGGGAGGATCACCATCGCTAACTCGGATGCCGGAGCCAATGCTTACATGGATGAGTCCATTGATCAGGCCTGGCGTGCAGTAAAGGAATTATTTGCTTAAGAGTTCTTGATGAAAATTTGTAACTTCCTCATTATTTTTTTCTTATTCACCCACCCCATCTATGCCCAATTGTCTTTTCAGCAAAGCACGGAAAAAGATCCGGACCCTGATACTTTTTTTTACGCTGATTATCTGATGATACCAACATCCTCTGTACAAGGGTCAGATGCCCCTGTACAAGGGAATTCTTCAATCATCATTCAAGATTATGGATATGAACTGAACATTTCCCTCCCTTACGATTTGTCTTTTTCACACAATCAGACACATCGTGTTCTTAAGTATCGTGGATTTGAATCTTTTACAGATCAAGAATCATTGGACTTTTTAACAAAATCAGACTTATCCAGGAATTTATATGAAACAGGCATCTCACTGGAAATAGAGTTTTCGATCAAACAAAGCACTTTAGCAATGGCAGCAACTACCTTTATCAACTCAGATCAAAAAGACCTCAGTGCAGAAGATTATGGTTCTGGATTTCAACTAACGTACACCCATGATACCTCGATCCTGGCAACGTCTTCATGGTATGTGGAGTTGACTTTTGCTAACATATTAGGACAAAGCGTTTTCCTGCCCTCCATCGGATATTTTCAAGAGACCGCAGAAAGCCGATGGAATATTGATATCGACCTCCCCTATAACTGGGAACTTTCCCTATTTGTTTTGCCTGAGTTGTCGCTTCACTGGCAAGGATCGCTGCAAGAAGAAAGAGTGTATCGCCTTTCAGACTCAGGTAGAGTTCCCAGTACCATTCTTGAATTTACAAGTGTAAATTCCGATATTATTGCCCGCTATCACTGGAGTGGACTCGCTATTGCTGGTTTTGGTGTTGGCATCATCACCAACCGTGAAGTCATTCTTCATGATCAAAATTATGATAAAACAGTGGCTAAATTTTCTTTGGAAAATCAAACCACTTACACAATCTTGATCGCTATTGGAACTGAAGAGTTTTTTGAAATATAGAAGGTTATTTTCAAAAATAAGTTACCGATCCTATATCGAGTTCCCCCCCCCTCAAGATGGCTGCATAATATTGCATACTTATTTTTGATTAGTGACACTTGGTTTGTCTTTACACACCCATCCCTATATGCTATCGTTTTGTGGAATTTTTGATTTTCCTATTGTGAACGGATTGGCCCTCATCAAGATTTAGGAGTGTACCGTCGATTCCTATATTCCGCACATATGATTTCATGAAAAGCATTGTTGGGCTATTGCAAAGTTCATCGCTCACTTTAAGGGTAGACAAGAAACAGGTAATAACAGATGCCAAAGAGTATTCTGGTGATAGATGATGAGCCCAATATATCTCGTTCACTGCAATTTCTCATGTCGCAGGCTGGTTACGATGTAAGCACTGTCTCGGATGGTGAGGAAGCACTAAACGCGATTAAAAATGCTCCACCCGATCTTATTCTTTTGGATGTCAATGTGCCCAAACGAAATGGCTTCGAATTATGTGAAAGGATTCGTGCCAACGAACTATGGGCACATATACGTATTGTGATGCTCACTGCCAAAGACGGAGACATTGAAAAAGAACAAGGATTGGCACTGGGTGCAGACGATTTTATTACCAAGCCGTTCTCTACCCAGGAAGTTGTCGCTAAGGTGAAAGAGATGTTGAATGAACCTTAGTACCCCAGCGCCACTTTTTAAAAAGCTTCACCAAACATACGGGAGACCCAGGCTCTCTTGCATTTCCCGGATGATCATAAAGGCATCTCTCAGCAGACGTTTTTCATGCCGGGAGAGTGACTTCAAGAGTATTTTATTATCCGCGACATCCCCAGCCTTGAGTTCAGCGATTTGCCTCTGTAACCGAAACCGCAACAAGAAACGGTAACTCTCGGCTAATGCGTCAGCTCCATCTCGACTGACGGTACCGGCTTGCGCCGCAGTCTTAAGCCGTTCAAAAGTAGACCGTGTACGTATTCCGGCCC
>JANQHV010000624.1 GCA_028282505.1 SAR324 cluster bacterium
GGATATGATCAAAAGTATCTATTAGATTTCCTTGTAGTGTCACCGTATCCGAGTGGCCCACACTTTGTTCTAATTTATTTTCCCATGGAAAATAAATTCCTTGCATAAACGGTTGTTTTTTCTGTTCTTGATATAGATAGTCAAAAAGTAACTTAATTTTATTTTCTCCCTCATTTCCAATCACGAAATGGCAATAATTTTTCAGCAGCAAATCTTCTCGCTCATCTGTAGCAATCGCACCTCCTGCCAATACAAGAGATTGGTTTTTCTCCATAACATGTCGCAAGATGCTGGTCAGGGGATAACCCGGCTCATAGATATTGCTGTTCACATTAATAGAAGTGGCTCCCACAACAGACGGTTGTATTTTTTCAAGATGCTCATCCAGTAGATTAAGCCAATTATGATAATCGAAATGTTCCTCTTCAATCACTTTCTCTAATATCAAAAAATTTAAGTCGAGAATTTTAATTTCCAGGCCTCTTTCTGCTAATACCTGGGCAATCCACTGCAATCCGGTTGGAGGATAAGCGTAATAACCGCGTCTTCTAGCAACTTCTGGATTAAAAGAATGGAATAAAAATTGAGGTGATTGAACTAATAATACTTTATTGTTATGAATGTATTTTTTTCTTAAGGAATCAATATAACAAATCAGGTTTTGGTTATCAAAACGGACTTCACTCAATTTAGAATAAGATACTTTAGAAGAAGGCACTAATAGTTGACTCATCTTTCACCTTTAAAATTAGTAATTTAACAATTTTAAACAAGTAGACATCATTCTTTCATAATGAAGCATTTGCTGTTTTTAAATGCCAATGAACTCAACTCGCTGCTTATTTCTGTCTTTTCACCAAGCAGCTATTCTACACTCTTACTACTTCAATTCCATTGGCATTGAACGCACTTAGCTGAAACTCCAACTGTTCAAGAAAATGTTGAAGCTCACCTTCAGACACAGGGATGTTTCCAACCCGATTCACTGCTATTGCTGCAATACAAGTCCCCAAAACAGAAGCCTCGATCAAATCAGCACCAGCACTCAAACTTACTGACAAGCCTGACAACAATGAGTCACCCGCACCAGCGACATCTACTGGATTGGTTACTAATGCAGGAAAATGCTGAGATTGGGTATTTTTCTTTTTATTGGTTTGATATGCAATAAACCCATTACCACCAAGAGTGATTAATAGATTTTTAGATCTAGTTTGACGTAATAAAGTCTGTGCTACCTTTTCCAAACCACTTTCCAAATCGGAAAGAGCAATACGAGCTTCCCTCTCTGTAGGACAAATCAAATCAAACTGCTTAAACTGACACACATTACCAATTTGACTGCTGCATTGCAGGTCTCCGTACAAACGAACTTTGTGTTGTTTGGCGATACTGGTAACGGCTGTTAATACCTTTCGAGTAACTAAACCATATACAAAATCACTTACAACAATTCCATCCATTTGAGGAATCAATTTTTCTAAATGTTCAATTATTTGAAGTTCAAAATTGCGAGAAATTGAGTGATCTTGTAAGCGGCTTACTCGCAACATCTTTTGACTTTCCACCATATACCGAATCTTGAAAGTGGTTGGCCGATCTGGGTCTCTTAAGAGGTGAGGAATGACTCCTTGTTTTGAAAGGAATTCCTCTACAAACTGACTTGGTTGATCATTTCCTGTAACAGACAGAAAATGACATCGTGCACCCAATGCACGAATGTGACAAGATACAATCGCTGCTCCGCCAACAAATTCACGAGATTCCAGTTCCCGTAATACTAATACAGGGGCCTCAGCACTCATACCAACAGGATCGCAGGCAACATATTGATCAACAATGGTATCGCCAATCACTAGAAAATTTAGCTTGGCATAATCACTAATTCTCTTCTTCAACTTTTTAGTACTAATTCCGTGCCGTTTCCAAACTTTGTAGAATGACCTTTTTTTCTGATGTTCCATATGTTCAAAATCAGAATCAAGCAAATCCGTACTGGCATAATGCACGTCCCCTGAACCAAAAAGAGTACGTCCTCCATACTGTTGAACCAGTCCTACACACCGTTGGATTTCTGAAGCTCGTTCTTCCTCAAACTCCTTCCCCATGACCCAAACATCAGGCTGAATCACTTCAATAATTTTTTCCAAAGAAACCTGATCTAACACAATAACCCAATTCACATCATGTAATGCGGCAACACCAATAGCACGTTCCTGCTGATTAAAAAAACGCTGTGCTTTATTCTTTAGCAAATGATCACCTAACACGGCAACGATCAGTACATCCCCTTGATCAACCGCATATTGGAGAAAACGCAAATGGCCAGGGTGAATCACATTGAAATGGCCATGACATAAAACCACTCTTTTATCCCTGAAACCATTTTTAATCTGGACTTCCAACAAATCAAGGGAAAGGATTTTATCTGGAAACTTCATAAATTTATCGATTTAACAGAGCAATAATGAATTTATCCAGTGTCATTCTTGACAACTGAAATAAGGAATCAGTGCTTTGCCTCGTTATCTCTACCACAGCATTACCTATTAGCAATTGCCAATCACGATTTATATGCAACATGGCTAAAGGAGCTGTCACCGCAAAAACAGCACTGGCAAGATCCTGAGGCGGGATAGGATAAACAGACAAATCTACAAAATTCGGTAATTGAATAAACTGTTTTCCATCCCAATATTTATTCCCGCCATACGATTGAGTAAGAATAATATTTTCAGAATTCGTTTCATGTGAGAGCTGATTTCCCCAATCAGATAATGAAAAATGAGGGTTTTGTGTCAGACCAGATAAGGACTCCTCACTCAAGCAAAGATAGTTGAAGCCAGAATAGTTGACAACCGGATTAAAACCTGGGTGTAAATCACCAGTTCCTATAGCAACTCCGATAAAAGAAGAACGCCTGTTAAGTTCTTCAATTAAAGCATCGTTCATCAAGCCCAATCCCAAATCCACTATCATGATTGCATCGTATTTTTCCTGTACTTGCAACCAGTTCGACACTTCCAATATGGTTTTTTTTAGGTCAATTGTCTTTGAATGAGTATGCCTCACTTTCCACAAACCATGATAGCTATCTTCATCCCAATATTGGGTGACTGTCGGCAATAAATACCCCTGTTGGGAAAAAAGATGGAGATTGACTTCCTCTGCAATTATTTCTTGCAATAGCTCTTGGCCTATCAAATCCTCAGAAGCCACTAAAACACAATCGACATTATCACAAAAATCCACCAGATGATTTGCCACGCTAAGTGCTCCCTTTGGTTGGTAAAACGATTTCTGCGACAATGGCATTATCCCTTCTTGTCTCGATGTTGAGCATAAGGTATGTTGGTCTATGCGTGCTTCACCAATAACTAGTAGCTTCAATGATTTTAATTGATCTAATGCCTCGACAATCTCCATGGCATCATATTGTTGAGACAACCTATGCAAATATGACTGACTCTCTTTGGAAAAAACATCAAAATGCTTATTCAACAACTGGCTAGAGCTAAAAACAATCTCATGAGTGAACTCCATTTTTCCACCCAATGACTCAATCAACTGTTTCTCCCGCTCCAAACGCCCAGTGACATCCACTTTATTCAGATACTCACTGCCTTTTACATATACATCCGGCTGGATCATTTTTAATGTTTCTTCTGCTGTTTCCCATTCATTAATTCCAACAAAATCGACAAATTCAAGATTTGCAATAGCCTCAGCACGTAAATCTTCATTAAAAACAGGCCGTCCTGGACCTTTCATGATAAAACGATCTGGAGTCAGAGTAACAATCAACACATCTCCAAATTTTTTTGCTGCTTTGAAATAGCGTGTGTGGCCAATATGTAACAGATCAAATTCCCCATGACAATGAACAATAGATACCCCATTTTCTTTTGAAACTTTGACTTCGGAAGCAATTTGAGCAATCGGTTTTATTTTAGATAATGTATTGTCGTTCACGTTTTTTTCTCACACTATTTATCTATCAGATTCACACTACTGGGAAGGTTTATCAAGCTTTGCTGTAAGCTTTCTGCTACCTCTAATTCCATACGAGGACAATCTGCAAACATGGGTAGGTGGTGTAATAAATTCCACGCTGGACGAGTCATGATTCCTTGATCATTGGTCAATTGTAAGAGGTTATTTCGTTCAGACATATAATATTTGTCTAATATTAACACATTCAACCAGTAATTACTGGTTGCAAATCCAGGCTCTGTAAAGAAACGAATACCTTCCACGTGCTCAAAAGCTTCTTGATATTTTTCTGCTAAAGTGCGCTTTTGCGCCAAAAACCACGGCAATTGTTCAAGCTGGGCGCAACCTAAAGCCGCATTGATATTAGGAAGACGATAGTTGTATCCAATTTGATCGTGAACATACTCCCAACGGTGAGGTATTTTTGCAGTGGTCGTGAGATGTTTGGCAAGCTTAGCAATTTCTTCATCATTTGTTATGATAGCTCCTCCGCCTCCTGTTGTGAGTATTTTATTACCATTGAAGCTTAACGCTGAAGCCGCTCCCCAATTACCCGTATGTTTGCCTTTATAGAAACTTCCCAAGGATTCTGCGGCATCCTCCACTAGCTCTAAATGATATTGGTTACATACCTCCAGCAAGGGGTCTAGATCCACAGGATGACCAAAGGTATGCATTGGCACAACCGCTTTGACTCTTCGTTGGGTAAATCGATTCACACATTGCTTACCTTGTAAATCCGCTATATCCTTTAAATAAGATTTTAATTTTTCGGGACAAAGCCCCAGTGTAGCCTCATTGCTATCAACAAAATGCGGGATCGCATTACAATAAGTAACTGCATTGGCCGTTGCTACAAAAGTCAGTGCAGGAATCAAGACCTCATCATTGGGCTGGACATCAACCAACTTCAAACAGACATGTAAGGCTGCTGTACCATTTACAGTGGCAACCGCATATTTTGTCCCTGTATATTCTGCCAGGCGTAATTCAAAAATCTCTACAAATTTTCCTGCAGAAGAAACCCACCCTGTATCCAAACATTCTTTGATATACTCCCATTCATTCTTGAAAAAAAACGGTTCATGAAGAGGAATGACCTGATTTTGAATAGTATTTAAAACTTGCTGAAGAGTTTGAAGAATCTTTTGTGAAAATGGAGACATTAAATATTGTAGATCGCTGTTTTATAACTCTGCAAATTTTTTGGATTTATAAACCATGCAACCGTCTTCTCTAGTCCTTTTTTCAACCCATCTCGATTAACATAAACGGGTTTCCAGTTTGTCATCTTTTTCGCCTTAGAGTTGTCTGCCCACAATCGAAAAACCTCACTCTTTTGTGGACGCATTCGAATATCATCGGATTCAATCTCAGCATCAACATTCATAACTTCCAAAATCAATTGCACTGCATCTCCAATAGAAATTTCATAATTACTGCCCAGATTGATCACTTCTCCAATTGTTTTTTCTGACTCTGCAACAGCAATTATGCCATTGACCGTATCCTCCACATAATTAAAGTCACGTGTTGGGTGCAATGCACCTAACTGAATCTTTCGCTGCCCATTTGCAATCTGAGTAATAATCGTGGGAATCACAGCTCTTGCTGATTGCCTGGGGCCATAAGTGTTGAACGGACGAGCAATAGCTACAGGAGTATCAAAAGACGAGTAAAACGACATAACAAGTTGATCTGCACCAATTTTAGTTGCAGCATAAGGGGATTGTCCCTGCAGTGGGTGTTCTTCTGTAATAGGGACAAACTGAGCGGTCCCATATACTTCGCTAGTCGAAGTATGTACAACTTTAGCGACATTCAATTCCCGTGCAGCCTGAACAATGTTAAGAGAACCTGTGACATTTGTATCGACGTAGCTTGCAGGAGAATAATAAGAATAGGGAATTGCGATAAGTGCAGCAAGATGAAAGACTACTTCACATCCTTTCATTGCCGTTTTCACACCGTGCGGATCTCGTACGTCACCAGAAAAAATTTCAATTTGATCTTGTATTTCCTGATCAACTCGATCTAGCCATCCCCAGGAATTGAACGAGTTATATAATACAAATGCACGGACATCATAACCTCTGCCTACTAAGGCTTCGGTAAGATGAGAACCGATGAAACCATCAGCACCTGTAACTAAGGCTTTGGACATAAAACATCTGAATTTGGCCGAGCTTCGCCATTTGCGTTACATTCCATGTACGCAATAGATAGAGAAGTTTAGTCGAATGACAGACTTCATCATTCTTCTTCCAGGGATTTCTCCATTTGAATGATAGAGTCTTTACTTTTGTGGTAAATCTTTCGAGCCGTCTCATAACCAGCTTCTGGAAGCATGACTCGTAAAAGTTCAGCTCCAAGAATGCGGTATTGTCCCCCTATTTTTGCTGCTCGAATCACTCCTTTTTTAATCAGCCTCATCATCGTAGATCGAGAGATCTTCAATAAGTTTTCGGCCTCTTCTCGAGTATAGACCTGATTTTCTTTGATTTCGGGCATGAACAGATTTTATCAAATGGGGAATGAACAAGGGATACTATTTAAACTAAATGTATCAAAAGGTGTCAAAAAATATCATATGATCTTATAAAGAGTCAAGTTTATCGATTCTTGTTCAAAATTTATGTGAGGATAAGGAATGAAGTAGCAAAATTGTTAGCATTCGTTTTTTCTTGCAATTACTCTAACAGAAAGCTACTTTGACTTAGAACCTGTTTGGAAAAGATGGTTCGTTGCGAAAAATCGATCTCATTGAGTGGATTTTTGAGAAAATTTAAGGCGAATAGCCAGCCTATTTAACGAAAA
>JANQHV010000679.1 GCA_028282505.1 SAR324 cluster bacterium
AGTCCTAAAGTATCTGATGCGATTTATCAGCCATTCTGAATTCAAAGATACATCTCTTCATGCCATTCATGAAGATTGCTAGTATCGAACTAATATTTATTGGACAACTACATTTGAATCAATCACTGCTGTTGGTCAGACAGCAATTTTTCCTTGTCTGTAGAAACAGGCTTAACTCGAAAGGAAATGGAACCTTATGAAAGGATATGAATCCGTTATTATTACAGACCCAGACTTAACCGAAGAAGAAATGTCAGGCCTTCTTGACAAAGTTAAAGACACGATTACCAGCCGTGGTGGTCAAGTCCACCAATACCATTTGTGGGGACGACGTCGATTGGCCTACTTGATCAATAAAAAAAGCCACGGTGTGTACCATATTTTTTACCTCACTGGGGATGGAACATTGTTGAATGTCCTCAATCAATATTATCGCTACTCAGAAAATATCCTGCGATTTCAAACGATAAAAGTGGAAAACATTCAAGAAGAATCCGAAAGATTCCTTGAACTAAAAACCCCATCTGCCACTCCAACTACCCAATCTGAAGAAAAAAACGAAAAGACCAATGAAAAAGAGAAAAATGCGACTGTAAAAGCTAAAGCAACCGCTGCAGAGACCACAGAAGTTTCTGAAGAAAGGGCACCTGAGCCAGAAGCAATCACAGCGAATGAAGAGGAGAAATAACATGTCATACAAAAGCCAACGCCGAAAAATCCTTGCCCGAAAACGTAAATTCTGTCCTTTCCGAGAAGCAGGGGTTCAGACGATCAATTACAAAGATATCAACACGCTGAAAGATTACATCACCGAGTGTGGAAAAATAATTCCAAGCCGAATCTCTGGTGTGTCGGTTCCTTACCAGCGTATGCTCAAGAGAGAGGTAAAGCGTGCACGTAATTTGGCATTGTTATCCTATACAGAAGGATATATTTCTCCTGATGCTTAGGCAGGTTATTTTCTCTCATACTATTAGTTTAAAAATTGCCACCTGTGTGGGGGGGTAAAATCAGTCACGAAGAGCACTAAGTGTTCTTCATGGTCAAAAGGCACCCGCACAGTTTGAAAAATTGTTTATTATAGAGAAGTGTCGTGAAAATCATATTAACTCAAGATGTTCCCAATTTGGGGGTAATTGGCGACCAGGTTCAGGTCAAACCTGGGTACGCCCGTAATTATCTGCTTCCTAAAGGCAAAGCCATACTAGCCACCAGTAAAAAATCAAAAGAATTGCAACATCGCATGCAATTCTTTGAAAAATTACGGCAGGCTGCGATAGAAGAAGCAAAGGGGGAAGCGCAGAAGCTCAAAGAGCTTCAATTAGAAATTACTAAAAAAGCTGGTACTGGTGGACGTTTGTTTGGATCAGTCACCAACAAAGAGCTGGCCGATCTGTTGAAAGAAAAAGGGTTTGATATCATTCGCCGTAACATCATACCCTACGAGCCCATCAAGACAGTTGGTAATCACACGGTTAGTGTCAAGCTACATACGACTGTGAAGGTTGATGTGAACATCCAGGTGCTGGCCGAAGCAGGAGAACCTGAATCACCTCCTCCTGCTCAGGAAGATGAAGCTTTACCAACCGAAACACCATCTACAGAAGATGTCGCTGTTGAAGAAGATTCTACAGAAGAATTAGGCTAATCCTTATCCAAACGTAGATTCATATGAGTGCTGACGCACTCTTCCTTGGTGGTTTTTATGGCCTCTCAGCAACTCCCCACAGAAATATTGCCCCACGATAAGCTTGCAGAACAAGCCATCTTAGGGGCAATTATCCTGAAAAATGAACTTCTGTTTGAACTAGCAGAAACTCTCGCTCCCAACGATTTTTTTGCTCCTGCTCATCAAAAAATTTATCAGGCTGCTCTAGAACTCCATGAACACAAAGAACCCGTTGATGAAGTCACCCTGGGAACGCTTCTTAAAGACCGTAATCTCCTGGATCAAACAGGTGGAGCACACTATTTGGTTGAATTAGCTCAGTCAACTCCCATTATTGATAATGTGACCCATTACGCACAAATGATCCGCAAGAAAGGAAAGTTGCGTGAATTGATCACGGCGGCCAACGAAATAGCAAGCGACAGTGTAGGATCTGCAAAGGATGTGGAAGAACTCATTCGGGAAGCTACTGAAAAAATCGCAGGCATCGAAGGAGAGGCAGAACGACAATATGAAAGCATCGGACAGGTTTTCCATGAATACTTTGAAGCATTAGAACAACGCTCTCTATCACCAGAAACAGTAACGGGGCTTCCAACAGGATTTACGGATTTAGATGAATTGACACATGGTTTGCAGAAAGGAGACCTCGTTATCGTAGCAGCGCGTCCATCGATGGGAAAAACAGCATTTGCCATGAACCTGGGGTTTTATGCGGCGGTACAGACACAAGTGCCTGTCGTGGTTTTTAGTTTAGAAATGCCAAAGGGCCACATTGCTATGCGATTGTTGTGCAGTCAGGGACAGGTTGACACGCATAAACTACAAACAGGACATCTCGAACAACAAGATTGGGATAATTTATCTGTAGCTGCCGCAAAAATCATGGATGCTCCTATCTTTATTGATGACCAGGGAGGCATCACTTGTGGTCATATCCGAAGAATTGCAAAACAAATTGAATTTGAGAAAGGAAGTTTAGGCTTGATCATCATTGACTATTTGCAACTGATGCAGGGAACCTCGCGAACCAATTCTAGAGAACAGGAAATTTCTGAAATTTCCAGAAACCTGAAAACCATCGCAAAAGAATTCAATGCACCTGTTGTCGCCTTGTCCCAGTTAAACCGAGATTTAGAAAGACGGAATGATAAACGGCCAATGATGGCAGATTTGAGAGAATCCGGCGCAATTGAACAAGATGCCGATATTATTATGTTTATTTATCGAGATGAGGTGTACCATGAGGAAACAGAAGATCAGGGAATCGCAGAAATCATTGTGGCAAAACACCGTAATGGAGAAATAGGCACCAAACGATTAGCCTTTATTGGAAAATATACCAAATTTGCTAATTTGACACTCCGTGATGGCTCCTAAAAATGGAGAACCCCCCTTTATTTTTATAAAAGAGAGAAGACCTTATGGCATCATTATCATCCTTGGATTTAGCTGCTGAGCTAGGAGACTTGTTAGAAGATGGAAAGCTCGTTGAATCGGCAGTCTTGCTGGTTCCACCTAATATTCCACTGACTTGTTTTCCAGGAATCATTGAAAGATTATTATCCCTGCTCTTGGAAAGAGAATGGGAACAACTGAGTGAAAGAGCACAAAATTATCTAAAATGGATTTCAGTTAAAGCAGAGTCCGTGGATGTATTGGTTCCCAGAGATGTTTATCCTCCAACTAAGGGCTTTGAAATGTTATCTATCGATCGGGAAGGAAGAAGCTTTGGAGGAATCCTGGAACAGTGTAAAGCTCTGTCCATCCCACCAGTCTTACTCCGATTTGCCTCTTTAATCGCTGTTTTGATCACCTTACGCTTATTGAAAAGACAAACCTCCCTCTCTCATGAAAACCTGGCCACTCTCAAATTCACACAAAATGTAGATGCCGATTACCTGAATTATCCCATGGCCTTAAAGTTGCTTCTCCGATTATTTCCGGAGTACACACGTATGTTTTATCTGGAGGTCAATGAAGGCATTACTAAGGATTATCTGCCAACTCTCCGGACATTGGCTGAAGATTTGGAGATTGGATTTGTCCTCGACGATTCCAATAAAATGGATATCGATGTGCATTGGGAATTGCTAGATTTATCAGATTGGATTAAGATTGATTTTCAGGCTACCCGATCCTTAGAACTTCATTTGGAAGCAGAAAGAGGACAGGCAATTATTGAACATTTTGAAAAATATGCCTCTGGATCGGGTTCAAAAGTGATTGTCCTGGAAGGATTGGGTGACGACTCTCCTCTAAAAACGTTTCTCCAGGAAAATTGGCATCACGAAGAAACGGCATTGTATTATCAAAGTAGAGAAAGACTTCCTGTTCCACCTTGGGATCGATATTTTGGTTTGATCCAGGACTACCAACCCAGCGAATTTGGCTTGTTTTTTAAAGGCTTGTTGACAAAAGAAAAATGAGTGCTGAATTAGTTCGTTTGAAAAAACTAAGTTTGCAGGCAGATGAACTCACTTCTTCTGGCAAAATCGAAGCATCTCGTATTAAAATTATCGATGGACTGGAATTAGCCATCGAAATCGAATCACAATCCTATTTTTATTTTTTTCAGGGCGAACTCAATTATTTAGATGAGCATTTACTGGCAGCAGTCGAATATTATCGTGTTGCCTCAGAACTGGAACCCAAAAGTTCTTTTATATTACGTGGTTTAGGAGTTGCCTACAGCAAGCAGAATTGTGTCAGAAAAGCGATTGCTACCTTTGAACGTGCCACAAAAATAAACCCTTATGATCACCGACTATGGCGGCAAAAGGGGGTCACTTTTTCCAAAATGAAAGAGTTTGATAAAGCATTGAAATGCTTTGATCGTGCCATTAAATTAGATGCAAATGACTACCATTCCTACCGGCAATGCGGTGTCTCTCTGGCCAATGCCAAACAATATGAAGAAGCCTTATACATGTTTTCTAAGGCGCTGATCTTGAATCCTTATGATTTCCGTTCATTATACGAAAAAAGCAAGGCTCTGAACCATGCGGGACATGGTGCAGAAGCCATGCGCACGCACAGTCTATCCATTGAGATGGAAAAAAAAGTAACTTATGTTCCCTCTCGCGAATCATTGCTGGCGCGTATCAAAATGAATCGTATTCGCAAAAACCAAGCACGTATTCTAGGCGAATTTCATTCAGCCATCAAGGAAGAGTCCATTCCCCTTTTTCAAAAGCGATCCGCTCGGGTTGCTAAATCATAAAGAGTCACTGCTTCCAGGTAAATGCTTTGTTGGCATGGTAATTCCAGCTAATCCCCACCCAAATCCCCAAAATACTGGCCAGCCACCAGGAATGCCCCTGTGACACGAGATACCAGCCAATGGCTAAATTATAGAGACTACCGAGTGAGCAGGCAGTGTTATAACGAATCAGCCCTTTCCACCATTCTGACTTGAGAAATCTCTGTTTGGCAAAGGTCCACTGATTATTCCAAACATAGTTGGAGATGAGTGCGGTTTCAATGGCAAATACAAGGGATAAGGCATAATGCCAACCCCACTTAACATAGAGCAGATAAAGCACCGCAAAATGAATGGCCACTCCAGATGCCCCAATAATACCATATTGGATAAATTGAAGATTGAAGCGTGCAAAAAAGGTCTGAGAGATCAAGAGATCAATAAAATCAAATACTACTTTTGTATCGAGTTTGCTGGTACCGTGAATACGCTGTCCAAATTCATAATGCAATTCTTTAATTTTCGCATCAGGTTGTTTCAGCAAGATATCCAAGAGAATTTTAAATCCTTCACTATATAAATTGGGAGCAATTTGATGAATGATCTCCTGTTTGAGCATGAAAAATCCACTGAGAGGATCGGTGACCTCTTTTTTCAAAAAATAACATGCTAACTGTGTTGCCAGGCGGCTGCCCCAAAGACGCCATCGATTCCAACCCGGTATGGATTTTTGCTCAAGATACCGTGATCCGATGACTATGTCATAATGAGGCATGTGCTCCAGCATCTTCGGCAACAGTCTTAAATCGTGCTGCATATCAGCATCGACAACAGCCAAATACTTTCCTTTGCCCATCAAAAACCCTTCAATCACCGCCGATGTTAATCCTTTCCGGTGAATCCTTCGGATCAAATGGATGTTGTGGTGTTTCAGCGACATTTCTCTGGCCAGTTGCCAGGTACCGTCTTCTGAATTATCGTCAACAATGATAATCTCATGGGAATGCCCTGCCAATATTTGTTGAAGCTTTTCTGTAATCAGGGGCAAATTAGCACATTCATTATAAGTGGGAATGATAATAGATAGCTGAATCATTGGTAGAATCTGAACATAAATAAGGGAGGAAGAAGGAAATAAAGTACCCGAATTGCGTAGGATTTTTCGATGAAAACAAGGCGATTGAGTGCACATATACTGAAGTATTTGACGATCAAGCAACGCTGTTTTTGTCGAAAAAGACAAGCAAGATGGTATTTTATTTGTTTCTTCATCCCTAAGTTAAAGAATAGCAGTATGGATACTATGCTGTGGCAATAGATGTTTCAAACATGTTTGGACCGATGATGATCTTACGAAAATACGGACCATCTTTGTCGGGTATATGGCCTGGCAAACGCAGAGCAATTGGGAGAGTGGCAGAAGGTACGGAATAAAAATGAGTGTGCTTCCAATGGAATTCAAACTCATAATGAATGTGGCCAAAAAATACATACAGGGGTGCGGTACTCTCTGACAAAATCTGGTAAAATAAATCTCTCCAGGGCAACACACATTCCTCATCAAACACAAAGTAACCTACGGCAATAGGAGGATAATGTGTGAAAAGGTAAATCGGGTGTTTGCGCTGGGTTAAAAAATCTTTCAATAACTGTAGATCGTCTTTGGGAGGCTCCTCAGTAGAAGTATCAAAAAAGAGAATCGAAGCATATTCCCATTCTTTCCAGCATTGAAAGCCCGAATACGCCTTATTTTGAAAAATTTCATCAAAGAGATCACCACGATCATGATTCCCCTTGAGTGCCACCCATGGAATACTCGCCTTATCTAATGTCTGTTGCAGATATTGATAGGAACAGGGTTCTGGCAATTTAGCAGCAAGATCTCCACTGATTATCAATAAATCAGGAGCTTCTGCTTGAATACGAGGAAGAAGCTTTTCAAACTCAAGGTAGGTATTGGTATCATCAACAACTTCTGTACGATGGGGGGTGATATGTAAATCAGAAATTTGTAGGATATACATGGTGTTGTTGCATCTAGATCGATCCCTTAAGAATTTAGCAACAGCTCATCCAGAACACTCACTTCATTTCGAATGATTTCCTGTTGTTCCTGTGTAATATTGATAAATCGCAGTCCTGTTTCCCAGGAGTCATATTCATCTTCTGACATAGTCTTCCGCCAGACCACTTGTGCTTTGACTTTCAAAGGCTCTTGATCAATAAAATCAAACACATTGTTTCTTTGAAAATAAACTTCCAAAGTAACGATTGAGTTTATTGGAAGTTTCACTCCAACTTCAATGTGAATACCATAAAGGGAGATATCCCTGGAGTGTCCTGCTAAATGAGGCAGATCTTCACGGATGTAAATTTGAACAGGAGTGTTGAGCTGCCAGCGTCTTTCTTCTCCAATCTCTACGTAACGCTCTGAGTCCATCATTTTTTTAAGTTATTGAAGGTCTATAGTGGGTTTTGCTATGTTTTTCAACAACGCTGTTGAAAATACTCTTTTCTAATTCTTAATTTTTTATTCTTACGTCATGTGCGACTTTTTTGTCATTCCGGGCCTGACCCGGAATCTAGGAGCTTACACACGTTTTCTGGATCCGATGGCGGCCCCACCGTCTCAAGTCTGGTATGACATGCTCTGTTATAATAATATCAATCATTTACAAGGAAAAGCTGCACACGGCGTATTCTTACATTTCGCAACAGCGATTTAATGCATAGGACGGGCAACAATTTGATATAATCGTGCTTCAATGAACAATTCCAGTAAATTCTTGTCAATATGGCTATCTTTTGCCTCATATTCCAGGATATTGAGGGCTCGTTCTGGTGGAATGGCCTTTTTATACGGACGATCATATGCGGTTAGTGCATCATAAATATCTGAGATGGTCATCATTTTAGATTGCAATGGGATTTCATCCCCTGTTAGTTTTTGCGGATACCCCTTGCCGTTTAACTTTTCATGATGGGCATAGGCAATTTTGGGCACTTCACGTAAATTTTTAGTCCAGGGAATGATACTTAAAAATTTGTAAGTATGGGTCACATGAGACTCAATTTCCCGACGATCCTGATCATTTAAAGAGCCTTTGGGAACAGATAAAGAGGCGACTTCTGGCACATTTAAATAAGAAACGGGAATCAAAGAATTGTCATTGATCAGCAGTTGACTGATTTCCTGTAACCGTTCAAATCCTCCCTGTGCCAGAACAGTGGGTTCATTACACCGGATAATGAACTTGATGTAATCATCGATCTCATCCAATTGTTCCTTTAAGAACTGATTACTTTCAGCAATAAAGGCCAGAGATTCTTCACGAGATTTTTCTAAAGAGTATTCCAACTGTTTTTTAGTAGCCTGGTATTCCAAATTCAATCGGATCAACTTAAAGCGATCTGCCACAACCTGCTGTTCATGAGGATAGAGCTTTTTCGATTTGACCAAAACCTGTTCACGAACCCCAATCTTACCAAAATCATGCAACAACGAGGCATAACGTATTTCATTCATTTGTTCTGGGGTGAAAAAAACTTCCGCAAATGGCGCTTTTTGGCACCGGTTGATGGTTTCTGCTAAACCAACGGTTAATGCGGCAACCCTACTGGAATGACCCGATGTCGTCGGATCTCTCGATTCAATAGCTTTCACACTGGCATTAATAAATCCATCAAAAAGTGTTTGGATCGAATCAATCAACTTTTTATTTTGCAGTGCCACTGCAGCTTGTGAGGCAATGGACTGGATGGCTTTTGCATGCTGGGGTGTGAAAGGGATGACCTGATCCAAAATTTCTTTCGGATTCCCAAGGCGTGTATGTGCTTTCTTCTTGCAATTGATCAACTGAATCACTCCGATCACCGTATCTTCATGCCCAAACATAGGGACAGTCAACATCGATTTTGTCCGATAATTGATGGTGATATCAAATTCACGTCCTCCCCAACTGTACTCGCGTTCTGGTTCAATATAATAAGCATCATCGATGAGTAATGGGCTATTTGTCAGAGCCACATATCCATAAATCGACTTTTTGCTGATATCCAGCACAAAAGACTGGAAGGGCACATTGCGAGACTCATTTTTTGCAACTTCAAAGCGGAATCGTTTGTTCACAAAGTAGTCATCAGGATTTTCCGGAATGCCAGGGATTTCTTCAATCAAATAAAGACTACCGGCATCGGCGTGAGTCAGCTCCATAGAGTTGGTAATAATGAGATCCAAAAGAGTCTCCAGACTCTTTTCTGCTGAAAGGGCAATTCCAATTTCGTGCAATTGATCGACTTCAAATTTTTGGTATTCTACCTCTTGCTGCAATTTTTTGACAGACATGAGATTCTTGAAGGTACGCAGGGCTTCTCTCATGACAAACCCCCACCGCTTTTGAGAAATATCCGGCTCAATCCAGGACAAAACACGATGTTCCTCACCACAGTCGATT
This sequence comes from SAR324 cluster bacterium, assembly GCA_028282505.1. Classification (GTDB taxonomy): domain Bacteria; phylum SAR324; class SAR324; order SAR324; family NAC60-12. The sequence continues at coordinate 9,326 of JANQHV010000679.1, forward strand.
GGAGTATCATCGCCTTCTTCGACGATAATAATACCAATATCAGCAATTCGTTCAGTAGACTGTTGTTTGAACCAAGGCAGATAGTCAGATTCTTTCAGAACCATGAATATGGGCAGAGGACTTTGATCAACCGCAATCTCTTGGTGGTTTTTATAAACTTCTGTAGAGAATCCAAGAGCGGACTTTGTTAAGGTAGGAACTTCTTTCAGGTGCTGCAGATTTTCGGGAATTGCCAAGCGTAATAGATCCATACCACTATCTGTTGTTGAGGAAGCCAATATACCCGTTTGGGGAGGAATTGAAAATGTTTCATGAACTTACAAATACTTCAAGTCAATATTGTATTCCTACTCAGGTAAGGATAGCACTCAGCCAAAATTTCAATTGATACTGCCAATGCAGGAATTCTCCATAACTTTGTAATCCATTAAACACACTCAAAAATGTTTTCCGATGAGCAGGTTTGTGATTCAAGAGCAAAATAACACGATCCAGTAATCGGGGGCGCTGTAGGAAAAACCGTATCAGTTGTATGAATCGATTGAGATTGTGCACCCTTTTTAAATAATCCTCTTCCCATTGAACCAAGTTCCATGTTTTTTCATGGGGATTGGTCAAGATCTTCAGCAAATCGTCGATACCTTGCAAACCGATCAGTAAACCAGAAGAGCCAATAGGGTCTGTGCAGCAGGCCGCATCGCCTAAAAGGACAAGACCCGGTGATTGGAGTCTGGTATTGAGATTTCCCTGCAAAGATACTGTTTTCCAGTCGTCAAGAGGAACAGCATCCTTCATCGCATTCGCAAAACTTTCAGAATGTGCCAGCAATTGATGAAATGATTCTTCCAAATGATCTTGATGAGAAGCTACCTTTGCGGAAAGAGAATGTAGATCGGTTTCCAGTTCAATATAAGCACAGCCTTCTCCTCTCTCATCTGCAGAAAAAGCCAAAAGGATTTGTCCTTGCCGGGGATGCAGAAACAAAGCGGTTTGGTGACCATGAAATCTGGTATTCTTATACATCCGCCCCTGGTAAAGGTGTTGAAAATTATGCTTGGGTGCTCCCAATCCTGATGTTTTAGCCAGCCTGGATTGAGCGCCATCACAACCAATGACCAGTTTACAGAAAAATTGAAGCTTTTCTTGCTGATAGGTGCACTGAATTCCATTGACTTTATCACCGTCCCAGGTTGGTGTAACCGCTTTCACCTGATCCAAACAGTCAATATCCAGTCCTGTGATACGCTGACGCAATTTTTCATCAAATTCTTCTCTGCAAAAGAAAATGCGGCGTCCTTTTTCTTCCCATTCTTCTGCAAGGGTGATTCCTGTTTCGGTGGTAATGCTCAATAATTTACCGGCATTGATTTGTGCTTCTGTCACTAATGCATCCACCCGTAAATGATGCAACAGTGGAAAAAAAACTTCACTGATTCCATTCAAGTAGGGACCATTGAGACGATGCCAGGGATTTTTTTCCAGGATCAGTACTCGAAAGCCATGATAATGGAGGTTCAGAGCTAAAATACACCCAATGGGACCAGCACCGACAATAATAAAGTCATAGTGGCTATTTGTTCGATTTGGAAGCATGAGGCATATTCCACAATTGTTTAACAGAAGAAAGGCCCGACTGTACCAACAGTTTGCCCGTTGTCAGATATTCCGGTTTGCGCAGAGTTTTTAAGTTTCCTTGTAAATACGCTTTCAGGGTATCATGGTGTCGTAATTTTCCACTGGAAGTGCGGAGCAGTGTGTATTTTTCCAGTAAAATCAAATGATCCACCTGAATCCCATGCTCCTTGATCAATTTGTTTCTCAGTTTTGTCTCCACTGCTGTCAATCTTGCTTTGTCAGCTAGTATGTGATCTGTCACTTCGACAAAACAGTAAACTGCTTCACCCGAGTTTTCTGTACGATGAACAAGCCCAGAAACCGCAAGACAGTTCCCCATCCGTACTCCTTCCACCTTCCCCATCGTGTTTTCCAATTCATGAGGATAAATATTACGTCCATGACGAATGATGAGATTTTTGTTCCGCCCACAGACATACAGCCTGTTTCCATAAATGAAGCCCAAATCTCCTGTCTGTATCCAGTCCGATGGTTTAGACTCAACGGTTCCATCGGACTGTAGGTATCCTTCCATGGTCGAATCACTTTTGATTAAAATATTCCCTACTTCTCCCTGAGCCAAAACACATTCCTCATCTTCTACAAAAACAATGCGAATGGAAGTCCCCAATAAAGGATCACCGGCTGAAGCAATCGTATGTCCTTTTTCGTCGTAGATCGCTTGGTGGTGTTCCAGGGCTTGTTTTTGGAAAGATCGGCTTTCCAATCCCTGCTGAGCTTTCCCTATGGTAGCGGCCAGGGCTATTTCTGCCAAACCATAGGCCGGAATGATCGTTCCTCGACGCATTCCCCATTTGGCAAAATACGATTCAAAGGCATCAACTGTTTGTGGATCAATGGGCTCCGCTCCATTCAATGCCCAATGCCAACAGCTGAGATCCACGCCTTCCATATGTGCTTCTTTGATGCGTTTCAAACACAGGGAATAGGCAAAATTGGGAGCCGACGAAAACGTCGCACGACTTGTACTGATCAGTTGCAACCATTTCCAGGGACGTGCGACAAAATCCTGGGGGGGCATCAAGACATTGGCACATTCCCAAACCATCGGAACCAGCATATTCCCAATCAGTCCCATGTCATGATACAGAGGAAGCCAGGAAAGGTTTACAGGTTCGGCAGGAATATCTTCTAAATACCGATGGCCAATTGCCGTGATATTGGCCATCAAATTGCGATGAGACAGAGCTACCGGCTTTGGAGAAGCCGTGGTGCCTGAAGAAAATTGAACCAGGGCAATGTCTTC
>JANQHV010000040.1 GCA_028282505.1 SAR324 cluster bacterium
ACCCCCACCAAGGATCTGGATCATACCAAATTGTCTCAACTCAATGTTCCAGGGGGCAATATCCGCAATATCGCCTTGAATGCAGCTTTTATAGCAGCAGAAGAAAATCAGGCCGTGTCCATGAGTCATCTCCTCCAATCGGCTCAAGGAGAGTATGCCAAGATAGAACGGGCACTGACAAGAAAAGAAATTGAAGGATGGGGAGAGTAATCATCATGAAAAATCCTAATCTTGAATTACAGATCGATCAACTCATTTTAGAAGGCATTTTGCCTCATCAAAAAGAACAGGTTGTCAGAGCCTTACACAACGAATTAGAAACATTGTTTGCTCAAAGAGGAGTTCCCCAGGCATTGTGCAATGGGGGCAATATTCCAAGACTGAAGATGGAGGGTTCACAACGAACTCTAACAGGGCCATCAACAGAAATGGGGAAGCAAATTGCCCAATTGCTCTATGATGGAATATCCAATCCACCCATTGATTGAAAATAAAGACTGTGGCTATTGCAACACATCAAATTGAGAAAAAACCAGAAAATTCTGGGAAATCCAAGATTCCTCAAAGCAAGTTGTTTGAAGAAAAAACTTTTTGGGAGATGGGAATGGGGGCATTTGCTCCTTTCGTTGATGCCCCCTATAGTTTCAGCCAGATCGATGTTCAACCGACTTTCTCTGGAAGGCAAACAAACCACCTGAAAATAGGCAAGCCTGGTGATCAATATGAGCATGAAGCCGACCGTGTGGCAAATCAGGTCACAAATGAACTGACAACGGACGATGATGTTGTGAAAACAATGGAATCACATTGGAGACACTCTTTTGCCAATGTCAACATCCATGACGATAAAAAGTCACACATGATGGCCAATGCTTTAAATACTCATGCATTCACAATTGGAAATGATATTTATTTTGGTCAAGGACAATACGACCCTGCTTCTTCTGATGGGCAGCATTTACTGGCTCATGAACTGACCCATGTTGCCCAACAAGAACAGATGGGAGGAGAAATGATTCAAGGTTATGGTGGGGTTCATGGATTCCCTATGTCATTAGAGGTAGAATTAATGCGCCGCTTACTGGGATGGTTCTCTTGGGGTGGACACAGCGATTCTATCCAAACTGGGATCGAGATTGCTGAGGAAGCCTCTGAGTCCGATGAAGAATATGCACAAAATTCCTTAGCTTCCGATAGGAATGGAGGAAATGACTTAAGCTTAGTGCCTTACAGAAGTTCTGGCCAAACGCAACAAGAATCCTCCTCCCCACAGAATTTACTAGACTTTGATACAAGTCCTTTTTCTTTGAGAATTCCAACAATGATGGGTGGGATTTCTCCTTTCTTTCAAATGTTTATGATGAATCAAGGTATAACTCCTTCTTCAGGTCAATTAGTACCTCATCCAGGAATGCACCTTTCTCCTTTGAACTCAATGACTGATAGACCTGAGAATCCTCCCATTATCACAGAACCTGAGGATGCTCTCGCTCCTTTTTCAAGGAGGAGGACAGGCGGACCTATTATTGAAGAAATTTTTGATGATGACAGTGGCTCGACTACAGAACTTGGAGACCAATTTGACTCTAAGAGAAAAAGTCGCAAAAGCAAAATTTTGAAGAAAGCGGGGTCATGGTTTGTCAAAGCAATGGGAGGACCGAAGCCCGCAAAAATAGATCCAATGGAACAACTTGCTCAAATATCAGCAATCTTAAATGGAGGAACAATTGGTAGCTCTACTTCATCATCAGAAGGTATGCAAGAAGAGCCAAAAAGTAAACGGGCTAATTTGAAAAAAAACTTAATAAAGGCGGGCCGCAGTTTCTTAGGTTACCCCAAATCTGAAAAAAAAGATCCAATGGAAAAGGTGAAAAAGTTGGCAACATTGATTTCAACACAGGGAAATGCCAATGGAAATTCAAATGTGGAACAAATGATAAAACTGTTAGAGCTTAAGAAATTATTAGATGAACTCTAAAAGCTAAAAATACAACAATCATAAAATTCTTCACTCCAGGAGTCAGATTATGACAGATAAGCTCAGAGGAGGATTGATGGCCATGCCCTCCTTAAGCAATTTGAATTTTACGCCCAGGATTCTCTGGTTTCAATACAAGTTAGGGGGAATGACACGCGAAGTGACACCCAATACAGGCGAGTCCAAACCATTACGTTTCACTGGGCCACCTCAAGAAACTATCTCCCTGGATGCAGATTTTGATGCAACCGATTATATGGCTGAAGGAGAAGATGAAGAGAATGGGATTCTCCCTCAATTGTCTATCTTAGAGTTGATGCTCTACCCTGGCATAAAGAGAGTGGCCTTGGATGCGGTGAGATCTCTGCTGGGCATGACAGAGATTGTGGCACCAGAGGTTCCCTTAACCCTTTTCATTTTTGGGCGCAGGGTATTGCCGATTCAATTGTTAGATATCCACATTGAGGAGCAGGCATTTGACCAACAATTGAATCCGATCCGGGCAACCGTTGGTTTGAAGATGAAAGTGCTCTCGTACAATGATGTGAGAACCGTTTCACCCAGTAGTGCTCTTTATCTCGCCAATCAAGGATTTAAAGAAGTGATGGCAGCAACCACTGTGCGGAATGCGGCCAGTCGGAAGAATTTCTCTCTCCCTATTTAATCAGGAATGACCATGAAGTTTATTACAGGATAGAGCAATGTTTGATTCGAGTAGTCGATATTACCACCTGGAAACAGCAAAATATAAAGGGTCAGATGGCAGTTTGGTTTCTTATAAAAAACGGCGTTTTTTAACACAAACCGAAAAAATAGAAACACAGCAGGAAGTTGTGGTCACAGAAGGACAGCGTCTGGACCTCATTGCGTTTCAGATGTATGGAGATGCCGAGCAATTTTGGCAAGTTTGTGATGCAAATAATGCGATGAACCCCTTCGATTTAACAAAAAACGTGGGAACAAAGCTCAAGATCGCATCGCCAAAGATTACCATTGATTCCGTGGCTAACCAGGCCATGAGGCCACCAGAAGAATAAGATGAATTTATTAGGTGTCAATTTAGCTTTATTGATGGGACCCACAGTTCCGCTTCCTGCAATACAACCGATTGTCCAGGCATTGGAGAGTGTTGAAATCAATCATAATGATCAAGGGAGTTCTGGATTTCAAATCATCTTCAAAGCCAATCGAGGTGGTCCAATGGGCCAGGTGGATTATCCACTTAGTAAAATGCCACAAATCAAGATGTTCAATCGAGTGATTATTATCGTCATGTTCAAAGTTTCAGTGCCAACGGTGCTGATGGACGGCATTATCACCAATTTGCAGTTGACACCAAGCAATGGAAACCAAGACGGGTATATTACCATTACAGGGGAAGATCTGAGTGTTCTGATGGATCTGAAGGAAAAAACGGCTGAGCATCCAGCACAATCGGAGTTTATCATTGCCAATAAAATTATTGCCACTTACGCTGAGCATGGTCTGATTCCCAGAGTGACTCCACCAATAATGATGGATGTTCCTGCACCAACAGAGCGCATCCCTGTACAAAGAGGAACGGATTTGGCCTATCTTCGGGAAATGGCGACTCGATTCGGTTATCGCTTTTATGTCAAACCAGGACCATTGCCTGGAATGAACATGGGATATTGGGGGCCTCCTGAACGAATTGGACTTCTACAAGCCGCACTATCTGTGGATATGGGAGCCCATACGAATGTGGACACTATTTCTTTTTCGAATGATGGATTGGCACCTGCTTTAGTCGATGCCAAAGTTCAGGACCGACGGGCAAACGTTAAACTTCCTTTGATGACGTTTGCGGCAAAACGAATTCCTCCATTAGCCAGAGAACCTAGTTTGTTCATGAACTTTTCTAAAGTCAGGCGAACATTACCCAACGATCTGGGAGGATTGAGTTATCCTGAAGCATTTGCCAGATCCCAGGGAAAAACTGATTTTTCTGTCGATAATGTGGTCACGGCAACAGGAGAACTCGATGCCATGACATATGGTCATATGTTGCAAGCTCCAGGGATTGTTGGTGTTCGTGGTGCGGGAGATACTCATGACGGAATTTATTATGTGAAACGGGTTGTTCATAAAATTCGGGAAGGAACTTACAGACAGAGTTTTGAGCTAACAAGAGAGGGGACTGGTACAATCACTCCTCTGGTTAGACCATAAAATGGTGGCCGAGCAGTTGGGAAAATGAAGAATGGAAAAATATTTTGGAAAATATAGAGGAAAAGTCACCAATAACATTGACCCCATGCAATTGGGACGAGTGCAAGTATCGGTCCCTTCCGTTTTAGGAGATGGGATGTTGAGCTGGGCCATGCCCTGTGTGCCTTATGCAGGAAAGCAAGTTGGTTTTTTTGCGCTTCCTCCCATCAAAGCCAACATTTGGGTTGAGTTTGAAGGTGGAAATCTCGATTTTCCCATCTGGAGTGGTTGTTTTTGGGGAGAAGGTGAAGTACCAGCCAAACCAGCAATTGAGCAGGTGAAGGTGTTTAAAACAGAATCGATCTCTTTGACATTGAGTGATATGCCAGAAGCGGGGGGAGTGACGTTAGAAGTGCGGCCACCCGGAGTTTCCATTCCCCTCAAAATGGAATTTGGTTCTGAGGGAATCGAAATTGATTGCAACCCTGCTCATGTCAAATTAACCACGAAAGGGATTGAACTGGCAATGCCACCATCAAAGATGAAGATAGAGGCTTCACAAGTCGAGGTGAGCAATGAGCCCTCATCGTTTAAAGTTTCTAACTCTGAGGTAGAAGCAGCCAATGGAGCTGCCAAAATCAAATTGACCAGTTCCGATGTAGAAGCAGCCAATGGAGCTGCTAAAATCAAATTGACCAGTTCTGATGTAGAAGTCACTAATGGTCCAGCTAAGATGAAATTGAGCGGGCCGAAAATCGATCTCAATAATGGAGCCGCTGAAGTGATTTAATCCTCCTCGTTGAAGGAGTCAGGTAACCACACACACATCGATCCCTGACTCCTCCAACAGGAAGAAGTTGAGGTAAGGAGTTATTGAATCAATCATTCAATCTTGAAACCATAAACCGTTATCATGCAAGTATCATTTCCATTTCAAATCAGTAGTCAGGGTAGAAGTGCCACCACGGGGCAGGAAAAACATATTGAACATTTGATTGAACAGGTTCTTTTCACTGCGCCAGGAGAACGAGTGAATCGCCCAGAGTTTGGCACCAGTTTATTGGACTTTGTGTTTGCCCCAGCAGGGGATGAACTGATGGCCGCTACTAAATTCATGATTCAAGGATCACTCCAGCAGCAGTTGAATCATCTGATTCAAGTACAAGATATCCATATAGAGAGCGAAGATGCCTGTCTCCAAATCACCATACAATACCTTGTTTTAGAGAATCAACATCAGGCCGTTGCCCAGTTTAAACGAACCCTTAACGCCGTAATGCCTTAATACAAGTATTCGTAATGAAAGTACACAAATTCTTAATCTTAATCCCCCAATTTCCAAAGAGTAAGATTAAGATTAAGATTAAGATTAAGAGTAAGACCACAACAACAAGAATTTGAATACTTATTTCTGATTAGCCGTACTTAGATTGACATGACCATGTTTGATATTGCCACCAATGACATGACAAAAGCCGTGAATTCTATTGCGTTGCGGCAACGTCGTCTGGCTGTCAGCCAGCATCCCAAACAAATGGGAATCGACTACATCAATGTCAGGAAGCAGAATGGGGATTACCGGCTCTTACTGCATTTCATTCCGGCGTCATCGGAAACTCCTGATAAAGTTGTCATTCCTGAGGTGACTCCTGAAAAAATCCGAATCACAGATGGCAAGGATAGCAAAGCATTGTCGGATATCCTGATTAAAGATGTATTCCAGGGAGAATGGGAACGGAGGATTGAACCCGTCATTGATACTGCTTTCAGATTCGATGGAAAGACTAAAATAATCTGTGGTCAGGAAATCGACCTGACCAACCAAAGCTTCACTATCGAATTTTGGGCCAAACGTTCTTCTATTGGAAGTCATCATATGGTTATTGGACAAGGACCTGAATTGAAAAACTCGGCTTTAAAGATTGGCTTTCAGGCTTCCAATCATTTCATTTTTGGCTTCAACGGAGATGATCTTCAAACTGAAAAAGCATACACCGATACAAATTGGCACCATTGGGCCTGTGTTTATGATGCGGCCCCACAAAGACAGTTCATTTATCGAGATGGTCAGAAAGTGGCAGATCGAGTAGCCAACAACCATTATCAGGGGACGGGGTACTTCTACATAGGTGACAGTTCTCACGACGGTTTCTTTTTTAATGCCAACGTGGAGGAATCTCCCAGCAACGTGCGTATTTGGAATCGAGCACGTACAGAATTTGGCGAAAAATATTGCTTTGATGGTGCCATTGCCGATGTTCGGCTTTGGCATACAGTCAAGAAAGAAGACGAGATTTTGGAACATATGTACCATACCCTGACAGGCCAGGAAGAGAAACTGGCCGCCTATTGGACATCGTGTACGAATTCAACAGCAGTGGACCATACAGGTAACAATCATCAGGGAAAGTGCCCGGAGAATTTAAATTTAGTGATGGAACAACCCCCTGCCCCACCAGGTTATATTGCCAGGCGCAAGGGGAATCGGGTGGATCTTTATAAAACAGGGAATTCCCTCACAATCATCATGCATCGTGATGAAAAGATGGCTCAAGATAGAGAAGTATTTCAATATCAACTGGAGTTGCCGGGTGTGATGAATCTGGATCCTTTTTTTTCAAAAATCACCTTCACCCTGGATCAGGAGAGTGAATTTGATCCGCAACCGCTACCATCCCCCAAAATAGAAACGGGAAAAGCACCAGAGATTGATTATCTGACCAAAGATTATCAAAGTTTTCGTAATTTGATGTTAGATAGGATGTCTGCTCTTGCTCCAAAATGGACAGAGCGTAATCCTGGAGATATGACAATAGCCATCACAGAAATATTGGCTTATGCAGCTGACCACCTTAGCTATTTCCAGGATGCTGTATCGACTGAAGCGTATTTAGGCACAGCCAGACACAGAGTTTCTGTGGCACGTCATGCTCGTTTGATTGATTATTTCATGCATGAAGGGTGTAACGCTCGTACCTGGGTGCACTTCCATGTGGAAGGTGACACACAACTGGCTCCAAGAACACCATTAACCACAGTCCTCGATAGTGAACCCACTTGTATTTCTCCCGATAGGGACCCCGCGGAACTGCTGCAAGCAGGGGGTATATTTTTTGAAACCATGCACCCCGCCCAATTGCTATCAAAACACAATCAATTTCGTTTCTATACTTGGGGAGGATACATTTCTGTGTTGGAACAAGGAGCAACCCAAACAACACTGCAAGGCAGTTTTCCCGATTTACATCCTGGAGACATTTTGATTTTTGAAGAACAAAAAGGAGAAGAAACAGGATTGGTAGAAGATGCCAATCCCAACCACCGCCATGCGGTGCGTCTGACCAAAGTTGAAATTTCCAGTGATCCCTTAGGAGGATTGGAAGGAAATCCTATGGAGATTACTAAGATTCAATGGATGGAAGAAGATGCACTACCTTTCACATTGAGACTCAATAACATGGTAGCAGGAAAAGAGATTCAGGACATCTCTGTGGCTTTGGGAAATATTGTGTTAGTGGAACACGGGATAAGCATTTTAGGTGAACCTTTACCAAGCGTTCCCTCCTTTGGGAAATATCGTCCTGAATTGAGGCACACCAATCTCACGTATTCTGTCCCTTATGACTACACAGCCACCCAAAAATGGTCCGCAAGCAAAACCCTTGAACAAAATCCTCGTGATGCCCTGGCACCAGTTCGTTTAATAGAAGCAAATCATCAAGAAGAATGGACGGCTCAAACCGATTTCTTCGATAGCGACCGCTTCACTAAAGGTTTCGTTGTAGAAATCGAAAACGACAGGCGAGCCTTCCTCCGATTTGGAAGTGGCAAGCAAGGGAAGCAACCTCTGGTAGGAACCCAGTTTCAAGCAGAATATCGCATTGGGAATGGGATAGAAGGCAATATAGGCAGAGATGCCATCGCCCATGTGATTACGTACCAGCAAGCGATCACAATGGTTCGCAATCCTTTGCCTGCCTACGGTGGGTGTGATCCGGAAGGTATGGAAGAAGTGCGTCTTCTTGCTCCCCGTGCCTTTCAAAGTCAAGAACGCTGTGTCACTCCAGATGATTATGTCGCAAAAATTGAATCCCACCCAGAGGTTCAAAGAGCAGTAGCAACCATTCGTTGGACAGGAGCATGGCATACCGTTTTTATTACTGTAGAGCGATTAGGCAATTCTCCCGTCAATGAAAAGTTTTGCCAACGGTTGCGATCTTTTATGGAACAATTCCGCATTGTGGGAACCGACATACGAATTGAACCACCTCGTTTCGTGCCTCTGGACATTGAAATCACGGTCAGTCTGCTACCAGGTTACTTTCCCAGCACCGTTGAAAAAACACTGAATGAACAATTCAGCAATATGGAGCTACCCGATGGGCAACTTGGTTTTTTCCATCCCGATCGCTTCACCTTTGGTCAATCCGTCTATTTGAGTCAATTGATCACAAAGGTTCATGATATTCCAGGGGTCAACCAAATCCAAGTCACTAAATTTCAGAGATGGGGATCTCCACCAAGAGATGAGCTGGAAAAGGGAGTGCTCATTATTGAACCTGAGGAAATCATCCGTTTGGATAATAACATTGCCACTCCAGCGAATGGTAGAATTACTTTTGTATTGAATGAATGATTATGGCTTCAGAAACTAATTACAATCCGCCGAATATGACAACGCTGTCTTACCGTATTGGCAGACATCCGACTTTTTTACAGAGGATGTTGGAACAATTAAGAAAAGAAGCGGTTGTTTCCGCAGAAGGGGTGAAGCACCATCCCCTTGCCAAACTACGGGTGAGGGACAAAGATGATCCGATCATTGCTCTCATTGATGCCTGGGCCATGAGTCTGGATGTATTAACCTTTTATCAAGAACGAATCATCAATGAAGGGTATTTGAAGACATCAACAGAACGACGTTCAATTATGGAACTGGCGGGATCGGTTGGTTATCAACTTTCTCCTGGTGTGGCCGCCAGTGTTTTTCTGGCTTTCATAGTGGATGACGCTCCTGGAACACCAGAGGAAATTGAAATATCGACAGGAGTCCAAGTCCTTAGCATTCCTAAAAGTAAAGGGGCTATCCCCCTTGTCTTTGAAACCAGTGAAACGTTTACAGCAAAATTGATATGGAATGAGATTAGATTAGCGGTAGGGCAACCTGTTTTTGAAACAATTCATTACACACTCAATAGTACCTCACCCACTGCATCGCTTTTGCTGGCAGGAGCCGGGACCAATCTTCGTCCAGGAGATTCCATTCTGGTGGTTGATGAAGCTTCCCCCCCTCAGTGGTATGTAGGCACCATCCACCAAATTGTGCCAAATCATGAAAAAAACGTTACCCTGGCTTCATGGTTCATTCCTTTGAATGCTCCAGCCATTTCAGGAGATTGTGCCGTCTATGCCCTGAAGAAACGAACCGCTCTGTTTGGAAACAATGCTGGAGACTGGGAAGCACTATCCAATATCCAAAAGCTGAATACGCTGTTGAATACAGAAGTGAATACGGTCGTTTTGCATGGAACCACGTTGGTGGCTGGTACTGCTGATGGGTGTTTATATCGCAATAGTGCTGCAAAACAATGGGTAAAATTAATTGAATTTCATAAAAAAGCATCAGTCACCGCATTAGCCTCGTATGATAAATTTTTAGCCGCCGGCACTGCAGGAGCCGGAATTTTCTTGTCGATTGACGATGGTCAGCATTGGAACGAATCAAAAGAGGGCTTGGAAAGTGAAGACATCCGAGGACTGGCTTATGATCTGAAGGGAAACCTTTTCGCTAAAACAGCAAAAGGGGTGTTTCAATTGAAAAACGAAGAATCGGCCACTTGGACTCCCATCACCACTGTTGGGGAAGAGACAGAAAAAAAAGATCCAAAAAAACAAGAAACCACTCTCAAAGAGCCCATGGACCCAGAAATCAGAGCCCTTTTTCAAGAAGATCAAGAAGCCATCAATCAGATGCTTTCCGGTCGCATTGCTGAACAATGGCCTGATTACAAAATCAAGAGTCAGACAGTGATCGATCTCGATAGCGAGCATACGGACATTGTGAGTAAAAGTTGGGTTGTTTTAATGCAAGAAAAAACGAGCCCCTCATTAGTTTGCGTCAAAACAAGTGAAACTGTCTCTCGCACAGAATACGGCATCAGTGGAAAAGTCACTCGTTTGACCCTTGAGCCTGATGCTGGACGTGATTTGACAGTATTTAGATTGAGAGACACCCTTGTTCTTGCAGAGAGTGAAAAGCTTATGCCGATGTCTTATGATCCCTCCCTGGCAGATGAAGCCGAAAGACAAAACTCACTGCATTATGAAATCACATCAGAAACACTGGATCGTGTGAAATCCATTGCAGGAATTGGCGATAATCCACAATCGATGAGCGAGCTAAAAAAATTAGTTGGTTCCAGTTTTAAGGGAAAAAAAGCCTTCAGAGAAGCATTGGAATCCATCTTTACGAATAACACTCCTCTTGAATCGGTTTTTCGCCAGGCTGACAAAAGTGTGTTCCAAATCAAGCTGGTTCAAAGCAGCACTGGACTGGTCCCAGGGCAAGTTATCCGGATCATGGGAAAAAATGCTAAAGGGGAAGAAGTCACTAGCGTTAACACTATTGCAAAAGCATTTCAGGAGAATGAGGACACCTTCTTAGCACTGACCCATCCTGTTGATAAACAATTGCTTGCTAAAGATGTGTCCATCAATGCAAACATTGTCCCTGCTACCCATGGAGAAACTATCCCAATCGAAGTGCTAGGCAGTGGTAATACCAGCTCTGCCAATCAACGGTTTACTCTGAAAAGAAAGCCACTGACTTATCTCTCATCGGGGAAGAGTACTTTGGAAATACGAGTGAATGGTGTTCCCTGGCAAGAAGCAGAATCCTTATATGACCTGGATGAAAACAGTAAAAGCTATATTGTTCGCATCGATGAACATGGGAATGCTCAAATTACCTTCGGGGATGGTAAGAACGGTGCTCGGCTTCCCAGTGGAGTGGAAAACGTCAGAGCTACCTATAAAATTGGCCTTGGTACCAAAAATATGCCTGATACGGGTAGTCTGGCTTTACTGGGCAACCCTCCCTTAGGAATTCGCAGTGTGAGC
>JANQHV010000043.1 GCA_028282505.1 SAR324 cluster bacterium
TTTTCCTCCCAAACTGTGGGGAAAAAAATATGGAGATACGGAATATATCATTTCTTGGATTCCACTGGGAGGGTATGTTAAACTATTGGGCCAAAATATGGATGATGAAGACCCTGCTGATCCGGCAAACTATGCTTCAAAAAGCATTAGCCAACGATTCTACATATTAGTATCTGGGCCTGCTGTGAATTTATTGTTTGCTTTTTTGTTCATGCCCCTGGTTTATGTAGCAGGCATCAGTCTTCCCAAATATCTATTAGAACCCGCGATTATTCAAGCTGTCCAGGAAAACAGTTTTGCTGAGAAAATAGGTTTGCAAGAGGGCGACGAAATTGTTGCCATCAATGGAAGTCCAGTCCAAAGCTGGGAAGAAGTGCATACGCAGTTTGGTAATATCCAAACAACCACCGTTTCTTTGGATATTGACCGTCAAGGATATTTGCACAATCTTACTGGAAACATTGAAGATTTAAAAGAGCAAGGCACTGGATGGATTCCTCGCATTGAACCAGTGATAGGAGGGTTTTCAGAAGTTTCTCCTGTTAAGAAGGCAGGGTTACAAATCGGAGATCGGGTGGTTGGTCTTAATGGGATTGATGTCAAAGAATGGCGGGATATATCAAGAATCACCCAACAGACACAAGCCAATACGGCTGAATCAGCTGCTTCGGAAAATGAGGAAGGAGTGCCTATTGTTGCCGAAGTGGAACGCAATGGTGAAATCGTTGTTGCCGAAGTGATCCCTTACTATAATAAAACGACCCAATCCTACCTGCTGGGCATGACTGTGGAACAAACGAAGAAATCGTATGGACTGTGGACGTCGATCGAGATGGGAACAGAACGTTTGATTTTTATCACAACCATGACATTTCAATTTTTAGGAAAATTATTCATAGGAGAAGGGTCGTTTGATGATCTGGGAGGTCCTCTGCGGATTGGGATGGTCATTGGAGATGCTGTTGAGAAGGGCATAGCAGATGTTTTTTTTATGATGGCTGTCATTAGTCTACAGTTGGGAATTTTTAACCTCCTGCCTATTCCTGTTTTAGATGGTGGGCATATCTTTTTTTTGGGAATCGAAAAATTAAAAGGTGCTCCTTTGAATGCCGTTCTTCGGGAACGTACCCAAATGATTGGTTTTGCCATCCTCATGTTTTTTATGATAGCTGTTACCTATAATGATATCTTGCAGTTACGATAAAAAGTAAGATCACCAATTCATGAAAAAGAGGATTGATCTACTGCTTGTTGAACAGAAGTTGGTTCCATCACGTGAAAAAGCTCAAGCATTGATTCTGGCAGGAAAGGTATTGGTCAATGAAGAGCGGGTGGAGAAAGCAGGAAAGTTGGTCCAGGCTTCTTCTGAATTACGGATTATCGAAAAAGATCACCCGTATGTCAGTCGGGGCGGAGTCAAGCTTGAAGCAGCTTTGATGGAACTGGGTTTTTCTCCGGCAACATTAATTGCCCTGGACATTGGTGCGTCTACAGGGGGGTTCACGCATTGTTTGTTGTTGCATGGGGCTAAACATGTTTTTGCGGTTGATGTAGGATATGGGCAACTGGCCTGGGAATTGCGTCAAAACCCTCAGGTCACCTCCCTGGAACGCACGAATATTCGCCATCTCGCATTTGATCAGATTGGTACCTTGGTGGACCTTGTCGTCATTGACGCTTCCTTCATTTCTCTAAAACTGATTTTTCCAGAAACCCTTCGATTTTTGAAAGCAGGTGGACATATTATTGCTTTGGTCAAACCTCAATTTGAAGCGGGTAAACAGGATGTCGGAAAGCGTGGACGTGTGAGTAAAATGGAGGTGCATCGACAAGTGCAGGAAGAAATTACCGCAGCTGCGCAGGCACATGGATTACAAATGTTGCGATGGATTGAATCCTCCATTCAGGGCAAAAAAAGTAAAAACAAAGAGTTTTTTTTGTTTTTACAGAAAAATTAAAATTTTATTGAATTTTAGAAAATTACAGGAGGGGTATGCCGCTAAATAGGCAAGAGCGCTTATTGCGAATACCATTGGACCAAATTGTCCCAAATCCTTGTCAACCCAGACGCCGTTTCAAAAAAGAATCTCTCCAGAGTTTGGCACAATCCATCCGTACCCAGGGAATCATCCAACCATTGATTGTCAGAAAATCTTCTTCTGATGAGAATCGTTATGAATTAGTGGCTGGAGAGCGGCGTTGGCGAGCGATTCAATTGACAGATATCCGAGAAGTGGAGGTGCTTGTCAAGGAGATCGCAGAAGCAGACTTGCTGGAAGTGGCTTTGCTGGAAAATATTCAACGGGAAGATTTAACTCCCATTGAAGAAGCGACTTGTTATCGTGATTTATTGGAACAGCATGGATATACTCAGGAAGAATTAGCACGAAGAATTGGTAAAGATCGCTCCACTATTGCCAATTTAATTCGCTTGTTGCAGCTTCCTTCGGCAATTCAAAATGATTTGGAAGAATCGCGTTTAACCATTGGTCATACACGTCCTTTGTTGGTCCTTCCTTCCTCAGAAGAACAGCTTCGTGTTCGAGAACAAATTCTAAAATACAACTGGTCGGTGCGGCAAACCGAAAAGGCGGTGAAAATTTTGACCACATTGATGGGTAAGGAAAGAGGGCATTCTTCCCAAAAGAAACAAATTGTGGATAATCAAGATTTGAAAATTCAATTGATGAATCTGGAGACGGAATTGCAAAGACACCTTGGTACCAAGGTATCGATCAAACACCATCGAAGTGGTAAAGGGAATATCAATATTGAATATTATTCATTGGATGATTTTGATCGTTTGTATTCCGTATTAAAATCTAATTAGTTGCTCTGGCGAGATTAAAAATTGAGAATTTAGAGGGAGTATTTTTATTGGTGTTGTTGATATAACAAAATCAATGGATTTGGAAATCCGATGTGGGGTTGGCCATATTTTAGGCCAGTTGTGCAAAAGCGTTTCCCTTCCTTGGTAAGAGGACGGGGCCGACCTTCGGGTAAGGAAGGTTTTAGGTTGTTTCATTTTTGGAAATTACCCCAGGAAATCTCATAATTTCTAATATTACTTCATAAGGTAAGGTATGAGCATTCGTGTCAAATTGACTATTAACACATTGCTGGCAATCATCTTTTTGGCAATGATTGGGGCAACAGGTTTTTTCTTTACAAATAATGTAGCCAATGTTTCTTTGACACTCTTTGAAACCCAGGCAATTCCTATTCTCAAGATAAATGATATTGAGAAAACAACTCAGGCGATTTTGCTACAATTCATCACCCATATCAGCACACAAGATCCTGAAACAATGACACAAATCGAAAATAGAATTAAAGAATTGCATGCACAACTTCAGGAAGAGATCAAAGAATATGAAAAAGTAGCCGGTACTGAAACAAAACAAGGCTCTTCTGAAACAAACACAAATCGTCTGAATAGTTTTCAAGGAGATTGGCTGCAATTCAATGAA
This sequence comes from SAR324 cluster bacterium, assembly GCA_028282505.1. Taxonomy (GTDB): domain Bacteria; phylum SAR324; class SAR324; order SAR324; family NAC60-12. Next base: position 3,471 of record JANQHV010000043.1, read on the forward strand.
GTTGGCCAAACCATTGTGAGTTTAAGTTCGGAATATTCGAAAGAAGAAGCGTTCAGTCTGGTTTTAAGTGAAGGGAAAGACCACTATGATCAAGCATTGAATAGTCTGAAAACTCAAATCCAATTCCATCACCAACAAATGATGACATTACGGGATGATGCGGTCAGTACAGAGGAACAGTCCTCAAGGATCATTCTCTTGCTAACACCGCTCGTTGCGCTTGTACTGGGATTGCTCTCATTTTTTTTAATTCGTCAAATCAGCAAAGATCTGGGAGTCGCCATTCATATCACTCAACAAGTATCAGAAGGAAACTTAAACGTCACTTTTCCCAAGCTTGCTAAGGATGAGATCGGAAAACTCTTATCCGCAATGGAGCATATGGTAGAATCACTAGATGATATTTTGACTCAAGTCGCTCTTGCCTCGGAACAATTGACTAAACAGTCCCAACAAATTTCCAAATCCAGCCAGATTATTGCTCAGGGCTCCTCCCAACAAGCCAATTTCTTGGGAAACATTTCATCCTCCATGAAACGGATGAATGACCAAACTGATCAAAATGCTGAAAATGCCACACAAACCAATCGACTGGCTGTTTCTGCCCGTGAAAAAGCAGAAGGAGGGAATGAGCAAATGCAACACATGTTGACAGCTATGAACCAAATCAATAATGCCTCCGAGGACATTTCCAAGATTATTAAAACCATCGATGAAATTGCATTTCAAACCAACTTACTGGCCTTGAATGCTGCTGTAGAAGCGGCGCGAGCAGGTACGCACGGCAAAGGTTTTGCGGTAGTGGCAGATGAAGTCAGAGATTTAGCACAACGCAGTGCAAAAGCTGCTACAGAAACCACAACGATCATTGAAGATTCGATTCAAAAAGTGCAAACAGGTGTTGAGATTGCTAACAATAACGCTTCCTCGCTGACTGAAATTGTGAGAGGCTCGACCAAGGTGACGGATTTGGTCAATGAAATAGCTCACTCTAGCAATGAACAGACAAAAGTTGTCGATGAAATCAATCAAGAACTGACTCAATTGCATCAAATCACTCAGCAAAATTCTCAAACTTCTGGAGAAACTGCAGCTGCCAGTGAAGAATTGGCGGGACAAGCAGAGACACTCAAACACCTGGTAAATCGTTTCAAGCTCCAACAGGAACCCACCCGGCAAGCTGATATAGACGTGACGGCATTGGGTGTGCCTAATTCCGTGCCAGAGGAGTCCTCCTCTCAGGTTCCAATGATTGCTCATTCAGGATAATCAGATCTTAACATGAAACAAGAAAAAACAATTGTTGTCTTAGATGGTTATACACTGAACCCTGGAGATTTGGACTGGGGTGGGCTTCAACAACTGGGAAATGTCCAGATCCATGATCGGGTTGCTGAAAGTGAAATTTTAAAAGTAGCGCAGAATGCAGAAATTCTGTTAAGCAACAAGACGGTGATTTCTGCCGATCACATTCAACAACTTCCCAAGTTGGAGTATATTGGTGTACTCGCAACGGGTTATAATGTGATTGATATAGAGGCTGCCTCAAAATCTGGCATCATTGTCACCAATATCCCAGAATATGGTACCCATTCCGTAGCACAAATGGTCATAGCACTACTGTTGGAACTCTGTCATCGTGTTCAGTATCACAGTGATGCTGTAAAAAATGGAAAATGGGCAGAGTGCCCGGATTTTTGTTTTTGGGAATCTCCACTTGTAGGGCTTTCTGGAAAAATCATGGGGATTATTGGCTTTGGACGGATTGGACAACAAATTGGAAAAATTGCCTCTGCTATGGGAATGCAGATTTTGGGATTTTCTCGTACTCAAAGCACAGACGTTGGCATTGAAAACTTCCAGTGGGCAGATACCTCAACAATATTCCAGACGGCAGATGTGATCAGCCTCAATTGTCCCCTCACTCATGAGAATCAAGGAATGATTAATCAAAAAACGCTGGGCATGATGAAAAAATCTGCCTTCTTGATTAATGCTTCCCGGGGAGGCTTGATCCAAGATCATGACCTGGCCCAAGCCCTGGAAACCGGTGTGATTGCAGGGGCCGCTCTGGATGTGCTCTCGGTTGAACCTCCTGAACCTGACAATCCCCTGTATGCTCAGAAAAACTGTCTGATCACTCCACATATTGCCTGGGCTACCTTTGAAGCAAGACAGCGATTGATGCAGATCGCTATAGAAAATGTACAAGCCTTTCTAAACGGCAATCCTGTCAATTGTGTTTCTCTATAGAATCCCTGAATCTTATTATCATTTGTGATTTTTCAATTCTTGTGACATCTTTATAAAATTTATTATTCCTTCGGCTACTCACTTCATTGTTTCATCGCTTTACCTACATGCGCACTAATTGAAAGGTTTGTTGGGACGCTTTGTTCTGTTTGACTTCAGGGGGCTTCCATTGGAGCATTCGATATTTGAATTTTGCTGACCAGCACTCAGTGGTTCACCTTCTGTGGTCTACACTCAAACAGAGCATGGCAACAAAAAAATTAGCGATAGTATTGTTTTTAAAATTTAGTGTTTTTTCGTGTCATTTCGTGGCTAAAAAATTACCATCATTTACTATTCATCATTATAAAAGAGGTACACCATGCAAGTAGTCCCAATCCCTTGTTTGAGCGACAACTATTCGTATTTGATCATTTGTGAAAAGACCAGACAGGCAGGAGTGGTCGATCCTTCTGAATTTACACCGGTGTGGGAGGAAATACAACAGCAGGGGATAGAATTGATTGCCATTTTGAACACTCACCACCATTGGGATCATGTCGGTGGGAACGAAAAGCTGATCCAAAAATTACCCAATTTGAAAGTATATGGGCACCACTCTGATCGTGGAAGAATTCCAGGACAGAATGTCTTTTTAGACGAAGGGCATGTGGTAACAGTAGGAAGCTTGGAGGGACATATCACTTATAATCCAGGCCATACAACAGGCGCGGTGTCTTATTATTTTGAAGATTCTGTATTCACAGGTGATACGATGTTTGCGGGTGGCTGCGGGCGATTGTTTGAAGGGACAGCAGGGCAGATGTATCGATCTCTGAATGAAAAAATAGGAGCATATCCTGCTACGACGAAAGTTTATTTTGGTCATGAATATACAGAATCTAATTTGCGCTTTGCTCTTTCGGTGGAACCTGGCAATCCACAGTTACAGGAAAAAATGGCTCAAGTTCAGGCAATACGACGCAATGGGGGATATACCACACCTTCGACCTTGGCATCTGAAAAACAGACCAATCCTTTTTTACGTTGTGACAGCTCAGAGATTCAAGCGCTGTTTAAAAAGCGTAAACCTCAAAAAGAAATTACCCCGGTTGCGGTGTTCAAAGAAATACGCCTGATGAAAGATTCATTTTAGCAGCATCCTCAGATAAAATTTTTCCCTTATGTTTTTTGTAGTAAACCAAATGGAATAGTTTTCGCAAAACTGTTGATTAGTACTTAATTTACTTTTTCAATGGTTGCTACAATGAACAAAATGGAACAATTATTCGCTCTTTCGCATCAAAATAAAAGACGTATCATCGGAATCATGTCAGGAACTTCACTGGATGGGGTAGACTTGGCCTTAACTGCCATCACAAGAATGGATCAGAAATTAGATGTTCAACTAGAACATTTCACAACCATCCCTTACCCCAGTATCTTAAAAGAACAAATCCAGGAGCAACTGCAACCTCACCTTTCCAGTGTCGATCAGATTTGTGCGCTACATACAGACCTGGGGCAGTTTTTAGGAAAAACGGTTTTGAACGTCTTGAAGGAATGGAACGAGGACCCTACAGCAGTTGATTGTATTGCCAGTCATGGACAAACACTGTTTCATCTACCCAATGGCAACAATTGGGAAGGAGATCGGTTGATCGCTACTTTGCAAATTGGGGATGCCGATCAAATTGCTGCCTTGACCGGAAAAATCACCGTCTCGGATTTTCGCATGAAGGATATTGCGGTAGGAGGAGAGGGAGCTCCTTTGATTCCTTATGTGAACTATCTTTTATTTTCTGAACCAGGAAAACCTCGCGTATTGCATAACCTGGGAGGGATCAGCAATCTGACTTATTTACCAGGCTCTCATAATCCTCAGGATGTTTTAGCCTTTGATACTGGACCGGCCAATGTGTTGATCAATTTGGCTGTCGCTGAGTTGATTGACTCTGATCAGCATTTTGATGAGGATGGGCGTATCGCTGCTAAGGGAAAAGCACATGTGGGCCTTTTGGAATATCTACTGGAGGACCCCTTTTTTAAATTGTCTCCCCCCAAATCTACAGGACGTGAGTTGTTTGGTGCTGCTTACCTGGAAAAGGTCCTGACTCTTGCCAAAGGCTACCATTTATCACCAGAAGATATCATTGCAACGCTGACCTCATTGACGGCACGTTCTATTCAGAATGCCTATGAACGATTCTTGCCCAGCGATCAGCCCATGGACGTGTATTTTAGTGGAGGCGGTGTACACAATCAAACATTGATGCAGGAAATTGAAACGTTGCTGCCTCACCTCAACATCCATCTTTTTTCTGAACTGGGAATGAATCCAGATGCCTGGGAAGCCATTGGTTTTGCTGTCCTGGCCAACGAATTCCTATCTGGAAACTCGGTCACTTTACCAGGCGTGACAGGCTGTCAAACGGCAACCACACTCGGCAAACTTTCTTTGCCATAAGATTCTAATGGATCCATTGGATTTTCAATTAAAGAATCAGATAGAGACAAAGTATTTCGTGATTTCTTCACGGGAGGTGTTCGATTTTCGTAAGATATTGTGGATGTGATTTTCTATGGTTTTACTGGATGTTCCCAAATGTTCCGCAATTTCTTTGGCCGTATAGCCTTCCAGTAATTCCATAAACACACGAAGTTCCGTACTGGTAAAAATTTCCGAAAATTTTTGATAGTTGAGGTAATAAACCGCACTGGCTTCATTGACAATGACACAATTATCCAGGCTCATTTTCAAGATAGTGGGCAGTTTGGTCAAACTGGTTTTCTTGGACAGGTAGGCCCGGGCTCCTGCTGCCAAAGCTCGGGTAATGAAGTAAGGGCTGCGGTGTATAGAAAGGATCACGACACAAACATTGGGAAACAAAGTGGTCAATGCCTGGGTGGCATCAATCCCATTCATGGACGCTTTCATGTCAATATCCATCAAGACCAGATGAGGAGTGAGTTCTTTACAGATTTCTGCACAATTATCCGCATTGCCGAAGGACCCCACTACCTCAAATTCTTTAGTGTTTTCCAAAGTTTGGGCATATGCAAATCGTGTCATTTCAAAGTCATCAAAAATAACCACTCGAGCTGGTATACCCTGTGGGGGTTCCAATAGACGGACTTTATGGATCTCAAAGTTGGCCGTTTTCTGATTGAGGAGTTCTTCTGGATAAGGTGTCACCTCATTTAACTCTTGCAATAATGAATGATGTTCCTGAGAAAGTTTAAGCAAGAATGGCAAACCTTTTTGCATGCTCACTATATCTGCAGCAATTGTCAGAATGGTTTCTCTGTTCAGTTGTACAAGTGGACTGTTGGGTGAGCCGTTGGTAACTGGTAGTGCATGATGGGTTTCTATCATTTTTTGTAAGGAGGCACTGTCTTCCTGGGTATGTGAGGAGTCGCTCTCTATTGTCGTTCCCTCCATATTTCTGGGAAATGCCAAACGAAGTTTTTGGGTGGTTTCTGCAAGCGGTTCCAGTAATTTCTGGAAATACAGCATCTCCCCTTCATGTTCTTGGGATAATGTCCCCCAGGCTTTTTCTCTTTTCTCCAAACTTTCTAGCAGTTGGTTCACCTTCTGGGCAATTTGACCCAATTCGTCCTTCGATTGAAGGGGCAGGCGCAATGATAAATTTTTAGATTGTTCGATATTCTCCACTTGTTTGATGATTTGGTCAAATGGAGGAGCCACGTAAAGTGTCAGAAAGATGCTGATGATGATAACAAAGATGACAACTGCTTTTATGATCGTGAGCAAAGCGTGTTGGAAATTTTCTCCAATGGGATCATCTACTGCTGCTTCTGAAAAACCAATGAGAACAAAACCATATAAATTTTGATTTTGCATCAGCGGGACATAGGTATTATAGTTGTCATTTTCCTTGAGAAAGATAACTTCTTTGGCAGAAGAGAGCTTTCGGGTGGTTTCCTCCGGGAGCATTTGATTCATGAGGGCGGTATTTGTATGGGATAAAATACGACCCGTACTCGCTACAATGCCAAGATGCGTCAGCATTTCCTGATAGGGAAGATTTTGGCGCATCCAATGGAGTTGTTGGGTGAGACCTGTGCCGATTGTAACAAACCCTTCACCTTGCTCTAATTTTTCGGATATATGCTTTTGGAGATGCAAGGCGATTGTTGAAGCATGTAACTGGAGGGCCTGTATATTGCTATTCCTTAATTGAGTCGTATGATCAGAAAGGATGCTCCAGATGGAAAACAATAGGGCTCCAACCGTGATCAAAAATATTTTTTTAGTAATGGATAGCCGAAGCATAGATCCTTGTATGGATGATTTTCTTTAAACTCGCAGGCCAGTCAAAGCCCAAAACGAGTCTTCTAAGTTAGAAAAGTTTACACTTTATAGAAGAAGGTGAAGGGCAATTGCAAGTGTTCCAAACGTAAGCTTGTGATTTTTCTCTCGATTGCTGAATAAAAAGAGAGTATTTATAAGGAAAAAGTGAATAATATAGGGGGATTACGCCATAAATACTGAAGCAAGGATATTACCTTTTTTATAGCAATAAAGGAAGCAATGATAGGGTTTAAGAATGAATTTTCCTGGTCAAAATCTCGTGAAGAGATATTTCGGAAATGTCAAAAACAATACTACTACCATTATTATGGTTCATGGGGAGGATGGCAACGCAATTGTGATGAGCGTACCCGCAACACTTATGTGCTCAAGAAATTAAGCAACCGACATCTTTGGTCTGGAGAAAAAGTACATCATGCCATTCGCCAAATTTTAGAGGCCATTCGAGAGGAAAAACCAGTAAAATCAGAAGAGGAAATCATTGAACAGACACTGCATGGTATGAGAGATGATTTTAGGAATTCAAGAGATCATCTGTACTGGGAAGCACCACAAAGTTGTGGATTGTTTGAGCATGAGTATCAATTGGAGTTGCCTGATGAGGTATGGAAAGACACAGCCGGCCATATTGAAAAATGTATACGCAATTTTTATCAATCGCCACTACTGGAAGAAATTAAAAATATACCCAAAGAGCAGTGGCTGGGTCTGGAAGAACTGTCTTATTTTCTCCTCAATGATATCAAAGTCTATGTCACTATCGATTTTGCAGTGCGAACAGGAGATCAGATACTAGTTTATGATTGGAAAACAGGATCTTCGGTGGAGCAGGACCATGATTTACAAATGGCCTGTTATGGATGGTATGCGTGGCAGCATTGGAACGTTGACCCCAAGAAAATCAAACTGATGGAAGTCAACCTGGTCCGCATGGATATCACCCATCATCAGATAACAGGAGTCAACTTAGAAAAAATTCAAAAGATGATTTTTGACTCCATCCAGGATATGCAGTTTTTATTGGAAGATATTGGAAATAATCAGGCCAATGAAGAACGTTTTGCCACAACAGAAAATGAACGATTTTGCTCGTACTGCAACTTCAAGAAAGTATGTACCAAATGGCAGGAATCTGCTGAGCAATAGTGTGTTTCCTATTGTTCTTCTTCTGGAATCACAATCACTTCTACCCGATTATTCAAAGCACGCTGTTCGGGGATATTATTTTGAAATTGTGGACGGTATTTCCCATATCCCTTGGTAGTGATTTTCTTTTCATCCACGCCTTCCGTAATTAAATGACGTGCAACCACGCTGCTGCGAGCACTGGAAAGTCCCCAATGTGACATGCCTTTTGGCAATGGAGCATCATCGGTGTGACCTTCTACCAGGAGCTTATTGGGCAGAAAATACAGGAGTTTCGAAAATTTAGACAATTCCTGCTTAGCCTGTTCTGTTAAAACAGCAGAACCGGATTCAAAGAGTGCTTTGGCATTGAAAGAAACCACAACTCCCCGATCTTCCACACTCATGGTGGTGTCGTCAGCAAGCTCACTTTTTTCTACAACTGTTGAAATTCGTTCAACGATAGCATCATTGCCGTCCAGTAAAAATGGACTACCTGCTGGAGTGGGTTTGAAACTATCGGCTACATCCCTGAATCTTTCTATGTCCATTTTACACATGGAGAAGAGTAAAATGAAGAAGCACAGCAGCAGGGTGACTAAGTCCCCGTATGTAAAAATCCACTCCTGATCAAATTCTTCACATACCGGACAATCTTCTTCATCAATCATTTTTCCCATAAACGCCTTTTCTCTTTATCGGGTCAGATCTTCGGGTAACAAGATGATATCCACACGTCGATTCAAGCTCCGTTTGTAGGAGGTATCATTAAAAAAACGAGGACGGAGATTCGCGTAACCAGATACTTGTATACGTGCGCCTGGAAGTCCTGCAGATTCAAAAAAAGCAGCAACCGCACCGGCACGCGCTGCTGAAAATTCCCAGTTGCTGGGAAAATTTGGATTGTTGTCTGTTTCACTATCGGTATGTCCCTCAATCAAAATGGCATTGGGCAGACCACTGATCAACGGGATCATTCCTGCTAATGCTTCCTCGGCCTCCTGATTTAATTCCGCGGACCCCACATCAAACAGAACGGTTTCCTTAAAGGAGACCTCCACCCCCTCATCAGAAACATTGATCGTCACATCATCAGGCATTTCCATATCTTCGACTTCCTTAGCAACGGCTTCCATGACAGATTGTTTTCCACTGAAGACAAAAGGACTGCCAGGCGGCATCGTCCTAAAGCTTTGAGAGACTTCCTTGATTTTTTCTACGTCCATTTTGCACATGGAAAACAGGAGAATAAAGAAGCACAGCAAGAGAGTTACCAAGTCTCCATATGTAAAAATCCATTCCTGATCAAACGGTTCGCATACCGGACAATCTTCTTCATCAATCATCTGTGGCATGGTTTAGTCTTCCTTCTTTTCATTATCAAATTTGAGCTGTTCATACATCGCTTTTTGATCAGCAGGTAAATAGTTGACAAGGTCTTGTTCGATAAAATCCGGGCGTTCTCCCTGCTCGATATAAAGTACACCGTCGCGGATCATTTCCATCAATAATTTTTCATCATTTTTGGTCCCCGTCAATTTATTGGCAGTGGGCGCGAAAATCGTATTGGCAAAGAGAGATCCATACAATGTCGTGATCAAGGCCACCGCCATAGCAGGCCCGATTGCGGAAGGATCATCGAGGTTTTGCAGCAAGATCACCAGCCCAACCAGTGTTCCCAACATCCCCCAGGCAGGACAAAGGGAGGCCATTGTCCTAATAACCGCAATTTCTCCATCTCGGCCTAAATCCGTGTATTTCATTTCGTGAGACATCATCTCCACAATGAGATTGCGGTCCACCCGGTCAACGACTAATCGCAAACCTCCTCTTAAATATAAATTCTCAATGCTGGGTAAGGCATCTTCAATGGCCAGAATATTCTTTCGAGCAATTTTGGAAACATCCACAATCAGAGTCAACGTCTCTACCAGGGGAACATTGTTGGACTGAAATGTGGATTTGATGGACTTGGGGAAGGTGGTGAACATCTCCATCGGATAACTGGACATGGTTGAAGCCATTGTTCCCCCAAGCACGATCATCATAGAGGGTACATCAATAAACCAAGATAAGGCATGGAATTGTAAACTGAACGTACTAAAATCCACGACAATAGCCATCACCAATAGAAAATAACCGAGGGCGTACCCTATGATGGTAGCGAGATTCATAACCTTCTCCTAAATAATTAAAATTGTGCTCAACTCAATATTTGTTGTAAATATGAATTTTTGTCGTTTCAAACCAGTGATTCTAAAACAATCAACTAATTTGTCTTCTCCAAGGCGGCACGCAGTTGTTTTAACTCTTCAGCAAATCCTCCAGAAAGGATCGGAAAACGGCACCAAGTTTTGGGATCTAAATTTTCATCATCCAAATGAAAAGAAGGGGCGTAACGTTCACGCTTCCACTGGTTTCGGCTCCACAACTGAAAAAATCGTTCTACAAACAAGGCCAACTGTTGTGGTGTATACTGTTTGGGATCACTGAATTGCCATTGTAGATCTTGCCACACTTGCAACGGCATTTTGCGATCACGAATTGCCAGCCGTTCGATGGCATCCAATACAGGATATGGCATCAAATCTTCTTCATCAGATTGTTGATGGTCCAAGGGGCGTAACTCAGCTGTTGGTTTTTGTTCAGTGATCAGTCTCAGTACTGGTAACGGCCCCAATGAAAAGGCGCCCTCAGTCTCTATCCACTTCAACCAGCGCAAGATAAATGCTTTGTCGATGCCAGCAATCGGGCTCAGTCCTCCACAGGTGTCTCCATCCATTGTGGCATAACCAACAGCCGCTTCACTCCGATTGCTGGTCGAAAGCAGCAAAGCTCCATAAGTATTGGCCAACAACCACACACTTGGACCACGAACACGTGCTTGAATGTTTTGCAATGCCAGGTCATCCTGTTGCCAATTCAAAGGGCGTTCCAGGGTTTCTTCCAGCCAGCCTGTATAATTAGCCACCACTTCGGAGATATTGAATTGCAAGAAACGGGCATGAATGGATTGACACAACTGTTTTGCCGCATTATACGTTGTGTCTGAAGAATGATGACTGGCCTGGTATACTGTAAGCAATAAGTGTGACATCAACTGGGGAATCTCCCATTTTTCTTGCTCAGGCAACCAGGACAGGTATTTCAATTTATTACAGAAGTTGTCCCAGCCCAGTTCTTTTAAGGCAAGTCGAACCATGAGATAGATCAATACTGCCACGGTGGCAGAATCCGCACCGCCACTGATAGAAACCACAAATCCCTGGCTACGGCTTTTCCGGAGATAATCCCACAATCCCAAAGTGACCGCCTGTGTGAATTCTTCAAAAGGAGATAACGTTTTTTGTTGGAACGGTTCACTGTAGTTCTGTTTACCTGAAAATGAATCTGGAAAATTTTCCCATGGGAAAGCACACCTGATAACCTTATCTGCCTGATCTCCCGTGGGTTGATAATGAATATTTTTACGTCGTTGCAGTCGATTGACACCCAGGTCGACTTCTGCGGTGGTCAAGACAACATCCTGGAAAGAAAAGCGGGAACTTTCGGCAAGAATGCCCTGATTGCCAGAGGCTACAAGGATGGTGCCGTCATAAATAATTCTGCCCGCTTCACACCCTAACAAGTTGCTGTAAATATAGACAGTGTTGGTGGAGCGTGCTCCTTCTTCTACAATTTTTCGCCGTGTTTTCAATTGCCCAAAGGCAAAATGACTGGCACTGGCATTGAGGATGATATCAACTCCCTGTGCTGCCAACCTTCTCGCTGGTCTGTCTGCCACCCAGGCATCTTCACAAATTTCAACCCCCACCCGAACTCCCTGGACATCAAAAATTAAATCACCAAGAGGGATGGTGGTTTGACTGTGTGTAAAAGATTGGACGATTTGCGGTGGCCATGGCTTGAACCAACGTGTTTCATAATACAAGTCCTGACCGGCTAAAAATTGTTTGGCCACCAATCCTTGTAAATGGCCATCACAAATCCAGGCAATGGCGTTGTAAACCACCTGATTGGCATAAATAGGCAGCCCAATGGCAACAGCGATGTTTTTTGTGTGGGGCAGGATGTTGAGCAGCACCTCAAAGGCCATTTCGCTCACACCTTCTGCATGAAATGCGTCTTCACACCCATAACCGGAAATACACAATTCAGGTAAACATAAAATCGAGACTCTTTCCTGTTGAGCCTGATGGATGGCTTGAAGAATGCGAGTTTGATTTCCCTTCCAATCCAATGGAGTTTGATTCAGTGCGGCTCCCCCCACCTTAATTCGTGTGGTCTGCATAGGACTATTATGATCTTATTTTTAAATCTTGATGTGCCTGGATCAATACTTCTAACAGTTTAGGTTTGATCTTTAAGAACCTGTTAGAGAATTCGTTTTTTTTACGATTTGTCATTCTGAGCGTAGCACAGGATCTATCATATATCCGCCATTTAGAGATCCCTCGCTTCACTCAGGATGACATAAAAAACAAGATTTATGAATTCTCTAATGGGCTCTAAGAGTAAGGCTGTAACAACAAGAATTTGTATACTGATTCCTGATTGGTGGTATAGATGTACAGATAAGTTTTGTCCAAAGGCATCCTTTTTGCTGATGGCCACGAAATCCACAAAAAACACTAAAAAAGGTCTTTTTTGGTGGGTTTTAGTGGTTTTAGTGGCCAACAATCAGTCTGTTGATAATCCACAAACAATGTGCCATAGGAAAAAACTTTTCTGGAGAACTATACTGAGTTAAAGTAAATACAAAAATACGAGAGGATCAGTCCTCAAAATCCAGTCAATCAGCGTGCATCTGCGTCCAATGAAACTGTCTGAACTGTTGATAGATCCGACAATATCTTTAATAACTTTGGTGTCTCAAAGTCCAATATAGCCGATTAACTGGAAAAAGGCTATATGCTAGATGAACCTGACCGTGTCTGGTGAGCCCAAACTCACCAACTTAAAAGAGTTGATCAAACCCAACAGCAGCTTTAGCGTACATTGTAATCAACGTTTTCAGTAAACCTCCTGTTCTGTCCATTTTCAATCCATCCGATTCTAAATTTCTTGATTGAGGTTTCTCCGCAAGAATGCTAACTAAAAAGTTTAGGATTTTTTGCAAGCAAAATTTGAAAAAACAGAGATTTCCAGACCAAACTTCACCCAAAAAGACCACCAGCCATGACCGACCTTGATATCATCCAACAACTGACAGAAGAATATGGTATAAAACTAGAAGAAGTAGATGAAATTACCTTAACTGCCGGCTACATCTTGGATGAAAACAATCATGTGACAGGAGTAAATTTATCTTCATGTCAACCCAAAAATTTTGATTCTTTACTCAAAGAATTAAAAAATCTAACAATATTAAATTTAACTTCCAATCAAATCAGTGATCTTTCTCCACTCAAAGAATTAAAAAATCTAAAAACTTTATATTTAGGTTACAATCAAATCAGTGACCATTCTCCACTCAAAGATTTGAAAAATTTAACAGAGTTATATCTACATCACAATCAAATCACTGATTTCTCTCCACTCAAAGATTTGAAAAATTTAACAGTGTTAACTTTATCTTCCAATCAAATCACTGATTTCTCTCCACTCAAAGAATTAAAAAATCTAACAAGGTTAGATTTATCTTCCAATCAAATCAGCGACATATCTCCACTCAAAGATTTGAAAAATTTAACAGCGTTAACTTTATCTTCCAATCAAATCACTGATTTCTCTCCACTCAAAGAATTAAAAAATCTAACAAGGTTAGATTTAT
>JANQHV010000057.1 GCA_028282505.1 SAR324 cluster bacterium
TCCTAATCTTACTCTTAATCTCTGGAAATTGAGGGATTAAGATTAAGAAAAAGATTAAGATTAAGAATTTGTACACTTTATTGTGAATACCTGTACTTAATACAGCGATTCATAAAAGAGTACATTCTCAAAACACAATGTGACAGGGACACCGTATCCTTGATTTTTGATTGTTATCGGCAATAGGTGAAAGCCTTAAAAGGAAAAATATGAAAGCTTACGCAGAAAAAACACAAAGAAATCAAAATCGATTGGCATCGAATGCTGTTTCACCAAAGCCAAGCGATAGGGAATCGGGCTTACCTGATAATCTGAAAGCAGGCATAGAAAACCTGTCTCGTTACTCTATGGATGATGTGAAAGTGCATTACAATTCTGATAAACCAGCCCAGATCAATGCTCATGCTTATGTACAAGGCTCTGATATCCATTTAGCTTCAGGACAAGAAAAACATTTACCTCACGAAGCCTGGCATGTTGTGCAGCAAAAACAAGGAAGGGTAAAGCCGAGCAGCCAGATGAAGGGTGGAATGAGTCTCAATGATGATATGACTTTGGAAAAAGAGGCCGATGTCATGGGGAGTCGGGCTTTGTTAACCAAACCAAAAGAGAATAGAAGAGAAGAGATTGCTGAATCAGCTGATCAGATGAAAAGCGATCTGACACCAAATTTAGGAGTTGTAGACAAGCAACCGGTCCAGCGAAAAATAACCGTTGGCGCTCTTGAATATGATACATCTGGTCTTATAAAACAATTGCAATCTGATGAAAACGTTGTTTGGCATGATAAGTATGAGCCTATTCTGAAAGAATTAGATAAGCAAAACGCTCAATTCCCATCCTTGCCTGATTTACTGCTAAGGATGGGGGGGATTATTGTAGCACAGGAAAGCCCTCAAGATATGTTGCAAGTCGAGTATTGGAAGAAAAAATTGGAAGCTATCGATAAAGACAAAAAAGGGCTTTATCAGAAGACACAGATGTTTGATTATTGGGAAACATATGATCCCATGTCAATCAAGGACAGAAAACAAGAAACAAAAAGGACAACTGATAAGATCTTAAAAGAACATGGACCTCAGCTTTTAAAAGAGATACAAGAAGCCGGAAGACATTATCCCGAACAATTAAGGCTCTACCGAGCCATGTCTAATGAAGAAGCCCAGGCAATCATGGAATGGGACAAATCGCAAAGAGAAAGCACGGAAACTCAAGTTCGAAAAGGCGGAATTTCTGCCAAGGAATTCCGAGTACGTAAAGATACTGAAATCATGCCTATTAAAAACCATCTAGGAGATAAAAAACAGGCGGAATCATACTATAAAACAGGCGAAAATAAGTTATTAGAATTCACTTTAAAGCCAGGTGCTCACGAAGTGCTGTTCGATCCAGATTATATGGCTATAGCAAGGAGTGGGAAAGGTGCACTCCCCGTAATCGCAGAGTACGTGAAAAACAAACCAAAGCAACAAAATGAAAAAGAAAAAATTTTTCCTCCTGGTTCAGATTCAGAGGGAAAACTTCCAGGGTATATTGGCCTGAAAGCTGAACAAAAGGGGGATTTTAGTCTGTCTCTCGGTGAATCAGATGCGACGCACTTACTGTTTCAGCTACTAATAGACAAGATCAGAATAATTGGAGAGTGATTTGAGTTGTCTTTATAAAACATAACCGATCACCAAACAGACATACCGGATTGGTCCCAAATGTGCTGCCGGTCTTCCTCGTCTCCCAGATGAGTGAAACGATCTGGGGAAAAAAGAGTGGGCAGTGTGGGATCATTGACCACTTGAATATTGTGCATGAACACGTCGGGAACATGGTTGCTCACATCTTTTATTTTCATTTCAAGTGTTTTCCCTCTGTGACTTTTATTGAATGGGAGATAAACCAATAATCCTTCTTCTTTGCCGGTTAACCGTTGATTCATGTGAGATTTGATTTCTTCTACACTTCGCGCTTGATCCCAAATGCGCAGTTCACTGATCAAACCATGCCATTTATAATTCCTCTCAAGATCACCATAGGACCCGATCGTGAATCTAATCGCTTTTTCAAAAGATCTTTTCATATTATTGGCTTCTTGCCAGACTACCCCATTCTGATAAATCGCCATTTTTCCAGTTGTCGCATTTTTGACAAATGCCCAATGTTTCCAACTTCCTCGGTACTCTTGGACGGTTGCTGCTTTTTGGATACGATTCTCAGTATTTAGACCAGCATCCCAATATATATGACCATCGCTCCAGGGAAAGGAAATTATAAACGTTGAACGGTTCAGCTTATCTCTGAAATCAATAACAACGCCTGACGCCGGCAACCTGGCTCCGCCTTTACTCCAAAACTCAAGGGTGATTTCATTTTCAATCGTAGGAAGGACATATGGGAATTCAATACGATTGCTAATTCCATCAAATTGAAATGCGAAGAACTCTTTTTGATCAAAAAAGGGAAGTTCGAGGCCAGTGATTTTTCCTCCATGAAAATTACCCATGAAGTTTGATGTTTCGGGGATAGTGGCAGCTTTGTTTTGAAGTTGGTTGAAAGGATAACAGAAAACAAGCCCAGTTTCTTTGCCAGTCACTCGTTTATGCATACGGTTTTTAATCTGCTGAGCGGTTAAAGCTCGATTCCAGATGCGAAATTCACTGAGCAATCCATTCCAGTTATAGCCTCCACTTCCATCGGCATAGGCTCCAATACAAAAATGATGGACAGATTCTATGGGGACTTTTTTATTCTCACCGTGATGCCAAAGGGTTCCATTGTAGTAAATATTCATTTTTCCACTGGATACATCTTTCACAAAAGCCCAGTGAACCCAAATATCTTTATATTCAGCAGGATGGATATATTTGACAATATATTCACTAGCACCTACTCCACCAGCCTGCCAATAAAGATAACTATTGCCCCAGGGTAAATGGATATTGAAAGCACGAATATTATTTTGGTCTCGTGCCTCAATGAGAGAAGACTGTTTAGGCAATCCAGGACCACCCAATGCCCAAAATTCAATGGTGATCTCATTTTCAATGGAGGGGAGGGGGTGAGAAAGTTCAATATATTCGCCGCTTCCATCCAATTCAAAGGCTACGGATGCAGGTTCTTCAAAAGGGACACGAAGGTCAATTTCATTCCCTCCATGTGATCGGCCAATTAGTGTATCAACAGCATCCTCTGATGGAGTGTCTGATGTTTCTGAATTGTTTGGGTCAACCGTTTGGCCTGGTGCACAAAGGATCGTAGAAGGAAGTTCAGCATAATCATTGGCTTCATTCAATGGGTCAGCTGAAACTCCAGCAATCCCTGTCTCCTGGTCAAACGGCTCTTCACCATGATCTGTTGGATTGCTGGATGGAATGGTTTGTGATTCAACTTGAATGAAATCGCTTTCTTCCCAGAAAAACTGATGACAGGGCCAATATCCGACCAATCCTGCCTCATCACCTTTCAAACGCCGGGACATTTGCTGTTTGATTTGTTCGACACTCAATGCCTGATCCCAAATGCGAAATTCGGTCAAGGAACCATGCCAGTTGCCGCTGCCCAAACCATCAGCATAGGCACCAATACAAAATTTATGGACTGGTTCGATGGGAGTGGTTAGATTGAGCTGTTGGTGCCAGAGTGCTCCATTGCGATAAATCTCCATTTTACCCTCTGCCACACTTTTTACAAAGGCCCAGTGTAACCAGAGTTCCTTATATTCTTCTGGGGAGAGGTATTTGTAAATCTGTTGGGGAGAATTGACCCCACCCGCTTGCCAATGAACATTACCAGTTTCCCAGGGTAGATGAATATTAAAAACGGGGCGATTGTGTTGATCCCTTGCATTGATTAAGGAATTTTGGCAAGGCAATTTGTCTCCGGCTTTGGCCCAAAATTCAATAGTGATGGATTCTCGAATGCTCGGTAACGGATGAGGAAATTCAATATAACTATTGTCACCATTGAACTGGAAAACCATAGAGTCCATTTTTCAGGTTCCCTTCCATTTGGCATTAGTGGTCACAAAACTGCCTGTGCCTGAGTAAGACGGGGTCGTATCTGGTTCTGGCGGAGCCGGTGGTTGAGGGCGTTGAGCCGGCGTCATTACCTGAAATTTGGCAGTGAACGTTCCTCCTTTCAGTAACACCGGTTTATGATTCGACTTCGTTTTCTTAGCAGTTTGGTTGCCTGCCAAAGAGGAAATACTGAGCATGCCCACACCGGGGATGGGGTGGGAGGCCGTCATATAGCTACAACCAGCAACCATCACTTTGCTCTCATCGCCCTGCACACAAACGGGTTTTCCGCCAACCATGCCCTTGCCGGTTCCGGCTAAGGTTCCCGGTTGCACAGCAACAGTCGCTGCTCCAAAGGTGGGATTGAATTGCACCACATCTCCTGTAATCAAAATAAAATCAGACATGGATCAATGAATTCCTAATTTTTTTTCTGTTTCCAAAATCAAAGCATCGAGCTCTTTCTGTAGTTTCTCTTCACTAGTGGCTTGATCCACTAACTTCAAACTTTTCACTTCAAAAGCAGAAATTATCCCTAACTTTAATTGGGATTCATTGTTTTTTTGGAAGATCTGTTTGGCCAACTCCAACACCTCCATTTCTCTTGCTTCTGCTTCAAAACTCAAAAACTCGACATCGGGATTATTTGCAGGCAATGGCTTTTTACCTTTGCTGAGTTCAACAATTCTTCGGGCAGCATCAGCCTTGAAGCGATATTCTTCACTCTTTGTTTGGCCAATTCCTTTGAATTGATTACGAAACTGAGTCGCTTGACTCTTCACTTCTTCTTTTTTGCGCGGTCTTATTTTTTGCATGGCTTCTGCAGCAATCTCAGCAGCTTTCATGACTTTGAGGTTGCCTTTTTCATCCAAGCGATATTGGACATCCCAACTAAAATTCTTAGGAGCTTCCACCCAACCTTCTCCAGGATGTTCCGCCAGAGTTGAAACTTCCGATTGTTTTCCATTTTCAAAGCGAATATAAATTCCCATCATTACCTCCATATTTCATAAATGTTGATCGTTTTATGCTGTAGCGCCTTCAGTGTCCGTTCATGATCTACTTCCAGCCCCTCTGTCAAAAATTTACCAAAATCGTAAATGCCAATCGCAGAAAAAAAGGTTAAATGTCCATAATTACTGTTATTATGATAGTAGTTTGAACACGAATTGAATAGCAAAGCGATTGTTTTTCCTGCAGGAATCGTGATGGCAAAGCTTGCTTCCTCACCATTACTATCTGCCGATTTGGTATGAACCTGAACCCATTCGATGGAACTTATTGAATCACGTTTATCATTGACTTCATTTGGTGTTCCCACATAAGCAGATGCGGATGTATAATCAGCATTTACACTGTCACAACTCAAGTACCGATAAAAAGTGCGGGTCAGTGGAAATTCTTTTGTGTTTTTGATGAATATTAAAATCAAATCGTAAGAGGAATAATTGTAGGGGTTCGAGCCAACCCAGCATTCCTGCCAGCCTTCAGATTGCAACCAACGGGCTTCTGTTCCAACAAATTGGAGAGAAGGAGATATTGTATAAGCGTCAATGGGACTATCATTGCCTCCAATAAAATTTTTAAACATTTTAGGGGCTGTCTCAGTCTTGTTTAAAACTCCCATTTCCTCTTTGGTAGAATATCCATAATACCCTCGACCACCACGCCGCATCCGGCAATACAAAAAGGGGTGGGTGCCTGGCAAAATGGGCATATTGGTTAAGTTGGCTCCCATCTCATCTTCATAGATTTTTTCAGGAGGACTTTCGTACAAGATCTTGCGGGATTGAGCTAAATAAGCGATTTGTTCAGGCGTTGCTGAATCCGTGAGTTTTTTCCCATTCTCCAATAGTGAATCATAAAAAATCTTATTTTGTGTAAATTTTCTTTCTGTTTTTGCTTCAGCCATGATTACCTCCAGATTTCATAAATATTCGGGGTTTTGTACTGAAAGGCTTTCAAAGTTCGCTCATGATCCACTTCCAACCCTTCTGTTAAGAACTTACTAAAATCATAAATACCGATAGAGGAATAAAAAGAATACTGGCTGTAGTCATTAGCATAAAAACGGGGACATGAATTAAACAGTAAAGCGACTGTTTTTTTTTCAGGAACCGTCACTGCAAAACTAGCCGTTTCACCATAAATATCAGCAGATTTGGTGTGAACTTGACTCCATTGAATCGAAGTGATTTTATCCCGATCTGCATCGGATCGATCGGGAGTACCCACATAAGTGGAAGCATTGTTATACGTACTGTTGGCATCATCACTGGACAGGTAGCGAAAAAAGGTGCGGGTTAAGGGAAGTTCTGTGGTATTTTTTAGGAACATTAAAATTAGATCATAAGAAGAATAATTATATGCATTGCTACCACTAGCATATTCTAACCATCCATCCGATTTGAGCCAACGTGCATCAGTACCTACAAATTGGATAGAAGGAGGGATGGTATAAGTATCTACCGCACTATTATTGCCACCCGTGAAATTTTTAAACATTTTAGCAGCAGTATCAGTGTTGTTTGCTAATGGCCCCATTTCGTTTGTTGTTATATAACCATTTTGACCACGCCCAGACCTTCTCATGCGGCAATATAAGAAAGGATAGGCTCCAGGTAGGATAGGGGGTATTTCAGGATATGGTCCCATGCCGTCTTCATAGATTTTTTTAGGAGGTGTTTCTTGTAAAATTTGACGGGCTTTTGCCAAATAAGCCACCTGTTCAGGAGTGGCTGATTCCGCCAGATTGTTTCCTTTGTCCAACAGCGCATCATACAAGAGCTTGTCTCCGGTAAATTTGATCTCTCTTTTTGTTTCAGTGACAGTCATACGCTTATCTCCAAATTTCATAGGTGTTGATGGTTTTATGCTGCAATGCTTTCATGGTCCGCTCATGATCTACCTCCAGCCCTGCTGTTAAAAATTTATCGAAATCATAAATGCCAATGGCTGAATAGAAAGCATAATGATAAGAGCCTGGAGTATAATAATAAGATGATGAATTTAAAAGCAAGGCAACTGTTTTCCCCTCAGGAATCGTCACTGCAAAATTAGCAGCTTCGCCATTAATATCACCAGACTTGGTGTGTACTTGAGTCCATTGAATATCTGTTGTTTTATCTCGGTTTTCATCTGATTGGTTAGGAACTCCTAAATAGCTGGAAGCACTGGTATAAGCACCATTCTCGTCATCACTGGATAAATAACGGTAGAAGGTGCGGGTGAGAGGCAGTTCCGTGGTATTTTTCAAAAACATTAAAATCAGATCATATGATGGATAATTGATTTGATTGTCAGCATTCACCCAGCGTTCTAGCCATCCTTCTGCTTTAACCCAACGCGCTTGAGGACCAACGAATTCAAGGGAGGGAGGGATTGTATAGGTGTCCAATGGACCGTCATTGCCTCCGGTAAAATTTTTGAACATTTTAGCAGCCGTGTCTGTATTGTTCGCTAAGGGTCCTAATTCATCGGTGGTATTATAACCAAGCATACCACGTCCAGACCTTCTCATCCGGCAATACAGAAAGGGATAGGTACCTGGCAGGATAGCCGATGTTGCAGGGTATTTCAGATCCTCTTCATAAATGACTTGAGGAGGGCTTGTTTGCAGGATTTGCCGGGCTTTTGTCAGGTAAGCCAGTTGCTCAGGCGATGCTGAGCTGGCAAGGTCATTTCCTCGTTTCATCAAAGAGTCAAACAATAGTTTATCTTTGGTGAATTTCTTTTCTTTTTTTGCTTCAGCCATTCTTTTCCTCTTTTCTTTTCAAGTGAACAGGCAAGGTATGGTTAGAGTGAAAAACCAATAAAATCTTCCAGGTCTTTATTGCTGGATGACTTGACAACTTGATCATCGATATAGGTTTTAATCGCTTTTTGAGTGGGAACCAACTCGTCACTGTTTGCGCTCAATTTTTCATCGTTTGAAAAACCACGAATGGCTTCTCCTTCTGCCAGTTGGAGTGTTCCTTCAATCCCAAAGTTGCCGGTCACGGTGTCGCCTTCTTTACTGAGCAACCCGCCAATCAGGTTTTTGAAAGGGACTCTCAGGTCTTCCTGAAGGCTCCACGTTTTGTTGTCACAAACCACCAATCCCAGGCAGGTGTAAAAGTGGTCAATGCCGTAAGACGTTAAAGCCAGCGGATTGCCATCGGCGTCCTGCTCCCAGTAAATGTCTTTCATCAGAGAACGGGAAGGAATCAACCAATAGTCTCCTGTTTTATAATGAGCAGAACCTGCGGGATCGAGGTTGACCGTAAATTGGATTTCCAGATCGTTTTCCACCTTTTCCCATTTGGTAGAATCTGTGGGAACAGGCAGGGTTCCTGACGAGTTCCATTGTCTCACACGAGTGTGTAATTTTCTGAGCCGCTTGAGATCGGCGGCACTACTGGCACCAACAATTTTCTTATACCAGGCATCTCGATCTGCTTCCTCAATCGTCAGACGGAGGGAAACGTCATCCACTTGATCCACCTGCACTAATATTCCTGGTTGTCCTTGCAACTCGATTTCATCATTGGTGACTTCCAGTGTATCTCCTGATTTAAAGCCATATTCGGTGCCACAGCCGATGTAGCGGATGGTGATCGTTTCATCTGTAATTGCGGTCACTTCAGCAGCAAGGGAGGCATTGTCACGTGACCATTTAAAAGTGGCGGTTCCGGCAGCACCAGGCGTATGGATTTCTACACGGTAGAGTTGATTTCCCAGAGTAGAACCCCCACCAGTGACCTGAGCTTTCAAACAACCTGTGCTGAGGGGAAGGTCATTGGGGTTCTTCGTTTCTATTGAGGGGTTCCAGCCTTTACCTGGCTTGAATCTTGATTTTTGCTCAACATTCAACGTCAGTTCCTTATCTCCCAGCTTGATCATTTTGGTTTGCCATAAATTTTTAATCCTGGCTGCGGTATCTTGATTGCCTAATGCGGCATCACGAAGCACAGGTTCTTCCAAGGAAGTCAGATGGCGTCTCCAGACATCCAGATAAACGAGGTAAAGGCCATCCTCATCAGGCAGGGTTTGACCGGGTAAATCATCTTGTTCTGTATAGGACACTTCACTGTCATTCTCGATGAGCATTCCTTCCACATAACAACGCCCTGCACCGATCAGGAGTTTGTCTGCTTCTCCTCTCAAGGAAAAACCAGAATTTTTCTCAGGAACGCCACTTTGTCCGATAAAGTCTTGAACTTCTGTTTCCATACAATGACGAGTGAGGTCGAAC
The DNA here is from genome assembly GCA_028282505.1 of SAR324 cluster bacterium. Taxonomy (GTDB): domain Bacteria; phylum SAR324; class SAR324; order SAR324; family NAC60-12. The sequence continues at coordinate 9,241 of JANQHV010000057.1, forward strand.
TGTTCATTGAAATCAGCGTCTGTTTGAACTCGTCCCTGTTGCATCAAAATGCCACTGTAGTGTTTTTTCGGATCAAAGGTGATCCTTGAATAATCCCCTTTCATGATTGCTCCTTTTTTAAAATGTCGTATTACAATAAAAAAATTCCTCTGTGTCTCTGCGACTCTGTGGCAAATATTTTTGGGTTCTGACTATGCCGGGTTAGGTCATATAGAAAAAACCTGCCTCCAGATCCTGCCTCAGGTATTGATGAATCACGTTCCTTAAATTTTCCTCTCGTTGCGGTTGTCGTAAATGTTTAAATGCCCCCATTTCAGAACCATCCTTGCTGCCCTTACGAATTTCGGCAGGACAAATGTGGCTCAGTTGAGCGTACCCTGGATCACCATAACGCATGGAAGTGAAATGGGGTTTCAAAAATGACTGAGCTGCCTCCGG
>JANQHV010000190.1 GCA_028282505.1 SAR324 cluster bacterium
TTTTTAAAGGCGTGTTAGTCCGTCCGTTGCCTATTTCAGTTGTCGAATATGTATCAACACATCCATGAAGCACGCTCTGCCATCCGACAGAAAATGCTGGTCCAACGGCCTCAATTTTCTGTTTCACAGCGAAAAAAGGCATCGGAGCAAATCAATCAATATCTTCTACAATGGCCCATCTTCCAAAAAGCTGAAGTGGTGCATATCTTTCTCAATCAACCAGAAGAACCAGAGACCTTTTCTATTATTGAAAATTGTTGGGAATCTCAAAAAAAAATAGTGGTTCCTTATCTTGTTTCTTCCACCATGTTGGGGCATTCAGTCTTAACGAGCTTTGCTCAATTACAAAAAGGGAGATTCAATATCCAGGAACCGATCCCGGAAACACGTCAATCGGTTGATTTGCAACAAATCGATTTAGTGATTGTACCTGGCGTGGCGTTTGATAGGAAAAAAGGAAGGCTGGGGTATGGAAAAGGGTATTATGATCGTTTTTTATCCCAAATTGATGCATTTTTTTTGGGACTGGCTTTTCATTTTCAAATCGTACCATTCATTCCCCAAATGTCTCATGACATTCCGATGGATGGCATCTTGACAGAAAAAGGATTTATCTAAACGGCTGCGACTCTTTTTGCTTCTGCTTCTTGTAGTAAAGTTTCATTTTCCAGGATTTCCTTGGCAATCATTTCATTCAAGCCTAAATCGACACATTCCTGGGCATGTTTGATTGCATTTCGGTAGGTGTGTGCAGTGGAATTGCCATGACAGATAATCACAATCCCTTGAATGCCTAATAATGGTGCTCCTCCCCATTCTGTGTACTCAGCACGATTCTTCAAGGACTGAAATGGATTTCTCATCCCCAGGTAACCTAATTTGGCGATCCAGGATTTGGAGACCTCATCTTTGAGCACTTGTTTGATGAAATCAAAGGTGCCCTCTGCCACTTTGAGAGTGATATTTCCCACAAATCCATCACAGACAATCACATCGGCCAACCCTTGAAACATGGTTTTGCCCTCTACATTTCCAACAAAGTTTAAGGTGCTTTCTTTGAGGAGATCATAACTTTCTTTGACCAGGAGGTTCCCCTTTCCTTCTTCTTCCCCATTATTGAGAAGAGCCACCCGTGGGGATTGCACACTCAATAAACAGCGAGCAAAGGCGTCGCCCATTAAGGCAAACTGAAGCAAATATTCTGGTTTACAATCAGTATTCGCTCCAATATCTAAAATCACACAGGGATTTTTCAGGGACGGCATGACTGTCGCAATGGCAGGACGGTCAATGCCCTGGATTGACTTTAATACAAACTTGGCAGTCGCCATAGACGCACCAGTATGTCCTGCGGTGACTACTGCATCCGCCTGTTTATTACGATGCAGATTGATGGCAACTCGTATTGAAGAATCTTTTTTTTGCCGTAATGCTTGTGCGGGAGATTCGTGCATCTCCACGACTTCCGAACAATCTTCAATGTGGAGTTTGCTGGCGTTATAGGTGTATTTCTTTAACTCTGTTTCAATTTCGGCTTGCTTTCCCACCAAAATCACATCGATGCCAAAATCATTGACCGCATTCACCGCACCTTCCACCGGCACTGCTACTGCATAATCTCCACCCATGGCATCAATTGCAATTGCCATTGCTCTCCTTGATTTTGCAAATATTATGGTATGTTACTGCTGTCGTACATGGACATTCATTATGCCAGACTACTATCTGTTTCGATAACAGCAACCCCTTTATAATAACCGCAATGTGGGCACACACGGTGGGGAAGAATCAATGTACGGCAATTCGTACAAACACTCAGGCCCGGAGTTTTCAATTTTGTGTTATGTGAGCGCCTGGAATCTCGTTTTACACGTGAAACGCGACGTTGAGGTACAGCCATGATTTACTCCCAAATGGATAAATGAAAGGATGATACTATTCTTTATGCTGGATTGGTGAAGAAATATTACTTGCGAAGAACCGAAAATGGATGATCTAAATTATCTGGGGGAGGACAAATACATGCATGCAGATTCAGATTAAATCCACACTGAGAACAAAACCCTTTGCATGTCTCAGAACAAATCCTCTTTATGGGTATTCCCAGTAACAATTGTTCTTCCAACACTTGTAATAAATCAATCGATTCTTCCTGATAAAAACCAACCTCTAAATCGTCAGAAGATAAAACAAGATCTTTCATCAGTGACTGTTGAGAAATTGCTGGTGATAGCGTCAGAGAGAACTCCTCTTCTAAAGTATGCTCAAACTTCTCCAGACAACGGTCACAATCTAAATTTATACTCCCCCGAACTATCCCTTTTAGAAAAATGATTTCTTCACTGCGGGACAACATTAAATCGAAATTGGTACAGCCCGTCTGTTCTCCGGCAAGAGACACCAACTCTTCCATCTTTGTCAGAGGCACATCCCCATTATAATGGGATGGCTTGTGGTCGGAAATATCTTGAATGTGAACACATAATTCCATACCAGCTCCACAATGGCTCTGTACCGTTTGCGAGAAAAAAGACTGACGAACTGTAAATGTTATTTTTGAGAATCAATCGTCTATTGGAAATACCCGTTTTAGGCAACTATCCGCGACTGGCCTGTATTTCCTCCAATGTCCTTGCTGTGGGTAAAGCATCCTTCTTTTCAGTAATAACAGGGAACTCTTCGCATTTTGATGCATTGATTTCTGTCCATTCTGAGAATTCTTCTGGCAAATCCTCTTCTGCATAAATTGCTTCTACTGGACATTCTTCCACACAAGCATTACAATCAATACATGTTTCTGGATTGATGTACAGTATCGTTGGTGCTTCATGAAAAGCCTCTACCGGGCATACTTCCACACAATCCGTATATTTACAATTGTCACAGTTTTCCATTACTACGTAAGTCATCTCTATACTCCAAATGGTTAATGGTCCAATCTTAGTCACATAGGACTAAATTACAAAACAACATTCTACACAAAAATTTATCATAAACTCATGATAATGATTTCTGTCACTCTAAAGAGAGTACTTAGGCTAATTTCCGCCAATATTCAATTTTAAAATGATGAAGCAACCAAGAAACTGCGTGATGTTTTA
>JANQHV010000206.1 GCA_028282505.1 SAR324 cluster bacterium
GTCATCCTGAGCTTGCCGAAGGATCTCGTTAAATCGTTGATATTAAAGGAGATCCTTCACATCCGTTCAGGATGACACTAAAAACTGTTAGAAGTATTGCCAATATAAGACACATCGTTAGATAACTGGTATGATAAATGAAGAAAAGGATTTTGTAAATGGACGAAATATGCTGCTATCGCTGAGTCCCGTTTTTCTAAGAACCAAAATCAGTCCGACAAGTCATGATCAACTTACGATTCTTCAATGATTGAATAATATTAAAGACGCAACAGATCTGACAACAACAAACTTTAGAAGCTGTGTTCAAAACATTTACCGTTACAAAAATTTGTCAAAACGAGCGATTTTTTTGGAAATGGAGAAATCATGTTGAATAAAATGAGTTTTAAAATGCAATTGCTGAGTGGGTACTTTCTCATTTTGGGAGTACTTACCATAATCTCTATTGTGGCCTATCACAATATAACGAACCTGATTACTATCTCTGGGTGGGTTAGTCATACCTATGAAGTTATTGGGGAAGGACGAAGTTTGGTAGAAGAAATGGTGAATCAAGAAACTGGAATGAGGGGATATTTAGTCGCTGGAAAAGATCACTTTTTGGAACCGTATACTCAGGAGAAAGCAAATTTCCGGAAAATTATGGACGAGCTCCAAAAGACTGTTAGCGACAACCCTCCGCAAGTAGCTCGCCTCCAAGAGATTGATCAATCCGCACAAAATTGGCTCAAGAATGCTGCAGACGTCCAAATTCAAAAGCGAAGAAAAGATCGTATTATCGAACGAATGGCGCACGAAAGCAGCGGACATCGAAATCTCAGTTTTTCATCTAAAAGGCAGCGAAAAGGTACCTGAATTATCCTTAGCAACTCCCCCTGTGTCCGAAGAAAACCAAGAGATATCCAACCCTCCGGCTCTTGCTGAACTTGTTGAAAGCAACACACCAGTGCGACAAAATGTAATCGCAATGACGGATGATGAAGTTGGTAAATTTTGAGAAAGGGGGCAGTTTAATTACTCCCCAATGATTTTGACCAGTACTCGTTTGCGGCGTCTTCCATCAAATTCGCCATAGAAGATTTGTTCCCAGGGACCAAAGTCCAGTCTACCATTGGTGATGGCTACCACGACTTCCCGTCCCATGATCTGACGTTTCATGTGACCATCGGCATTGTCTTCGCCAGTATCGTTATGGCGATATTGGCTGATCGGAGCATGGGGCGCTAGTCGTTCCAGCCATTCTTTATAGTCATGATGCAAACCACGCTCATCGTCGTTGATAAATACCGAGGCTGTGATGTGCATTGCATTGACCAAAACCATGCCTTCTTGAATTCCGCTTTCTCGCAAGCATTCATCCACTTCTGGAGTGATATTGATGAATTCGACACGGTTGCTGGTGTTGAACCATAATTCTTTTCGGTAATTTTTCATAGCGTCCTTTTTCTCTAACTCTCCCATGAGAAACGTTCATCATTTTCCATAAAATTATGGCAGCCTCTTCAAAATGCTACAAGTCTGAAATATTCAGCAAGGATCATTCCTGCCTTTTTTTAATAGATTAGCACTTGAATTTGTTAGCAAAATTCAGTTACCCTTTCTGTTGGCAAATAAAAAATTCAGTCAACGCCTTTTGATGAGGGAGAACGTATGAAAATGTCAACAGTGAAGATTTCTTTGATTGACTATGAAGGCCCATAATGCGATAAATCGCTTCTTAAAGGGGTAGACTATTTTTCTCACCAGAGGAAATGAGGTATGAATATTTTTGGATTCTCAATTCCTAATTTTCCAAACAATCATTATAATTTAAAATAAAGGGTTTGCATCATGAAAGAATATCAATCTGGAGATATTAGAAATTTTGCTATTGTAGGTCATGGGGCATCAGGCAAAACCATACTGAGTGAAGCCATGTTGGCATGTAGTGGTGCCATTAGCCGACTGGGCAGTATTGCAAATGGAAATACTGTGTCAGACTACCATGAAGATGAGCAAAAGCGTCAGATATCAATTCATGCTTCTTTACTGCATACAGAGTGGGAAGGCAAAAAACTGAATATTATTGATACTCCAGGATATTCTGATTTCATCAGTGAAGGTTTGGGAGCCCTGCGAGTGAGTGATTCTGCGGTGGTTATGGTTCATGTCAAGGATGGAGTACAGATTGGGACGGAACAAGTGTGGGGATATGCTACTGATTATGACATTCCCAAAATCATTGTGATCAATGCAGTGGACAAGGAAGAAACGAGTTTTGAGGGGGCATTGAAGCAAGTGAAAGAGGCATTTGGGGATCGGGTTTTTCCTCTTTCCATTCCGGTCAACCCAGGGCCAGGTTTTAATCAGATTGTGGATGTACTGAGGTCTGAATTCATCACGTATCAAACGGATGGAATGGGCAAATACGAAGAATCTCCTGCAACTGGAGAATGGAAGGAAAGAGCGGAGAAGATGCATGAGGAGTTGATTGAATATATTGCAGAATCCGATGACGCATTATTGGAAAAGTTTTTTGAGGAAGGCACATTATCGGAAGAAGAGATGCGTGCCGGACTCCATTCTGCAGTCCAGCGGCAAACATTCATTCCGTTATTCTGCATTTCAGCAGAGAGCAATGTCGGTGTGAGCCGTTTGATGGATTTTATTGCCAAATATGGAGCATCCCCTCTGGATCGCCAAGCAGCCAAAGCAGTGGATGCCAATGGAGCTGAGGTCGAGATTGCTCTTTCTGGTTCAAATCCAGTTGCCTATATTTTCAAGACGCTCAGTGAAGCACACCTGGGAGAAATGTCCTTCTTTCGCTTGTATTCAGGAACTCTGGAAACAGGAACTGATCTTTATAACAGTGAAAAGAAAGCTTCCGAAAGGATTGGACAGATCTATATCCTCAATGGCAAATCCCGTGATACGATTAAAGTCATGCATGGAGGAGATATTGGTGCTGTTGTTAAACTGAAAGATACCCACACCAACGATACGCTGTGCAACGCAAAAGAAGTTGTCAAGTTGTCACGAGTGGAATATCCCAAGCCGAATATCCATACCGCTTTGAAACCAAAATCCAAGGGGGAAGAAGAAAAAATTGCGACGGGTCTTTCGACCCTTCATGAAGAAGATCCTACATTCCTTTATAAAGTGGATGGAGAACTGCATCAGACTGTGCTTTCCGGGCAGGGGGAACTGCACTTACAAGTCATTTCTGATCGTTTGAAAAATCGTTTTAAAGTGGAAATTGAACTCCTTAAACCCAAAATTCCGTTCCGTGAGACCATCCGAGGAAAGGGGGAGTCAAAATATCGTCATAAGAAACAGTCAGGAGGCGCTGGTCAATTTGCTGAAGTGTGGATGCGAATCGAACCCAAAACAAGAGGGGAAGGGGTGGAATTCACGCAATCCCTGGTTGGTCAAAATGTGGATCGTGTGTTTGTGCCGTCTGTGGAAAAAGGAGTGATGGCTGCTTGTGAAGAAGGCGTCATTGCGGGCTATCGGGTGGTTGATGTGAAAGTCGATTTTTATGATGGCAAGCAACATCCAGTGGATTCGAAAGATGTTGCTTTCCAGATTGCTGGTAAACAGGGATTAAGACAGGCATTCCGTGATGCCAAACCCTGTCTGTTGGAGCCCATTTTTGAAATTACAGTCAAAGTCCCCGAAGAATGTATGGGAGATGTGATGGGGGATATTTCATCACGGCGAGGAAAAATTCTGGGTATGGATTCTGAAGGCCGTTTCCAGGTGGTCAAAGCCCAGGTTCCTCAAATGGAACTCCATCAATACTCAACGACGCTTCGTTCGATGACCGGAGGACGGGGCATTCACACGGAAGACTTCAGTCACTACAGTGAAATGCCTAATGAGATTGAGCAAAAAGTGGTCGAAGAAAGCAAACAAGACGATGAAGAGTGATGAAAAAATTCATCAATCGCCTGTTGGTGCAATTGTATCAAATTCCCTGGGTTAAGAAACGCTGGTCAAATCGTTTCAAAGCAGTAGAGTCAGAGAGAATTCCGTGGGTTCCTCTGACCAAACCATTGGCCCAATGCAAAGTGGCTTTACTCACCACAGGAGGGGTGCATTTAAAAACAGATGCTCCATTTGATATGGAGGACAAGCACGGAGATCCTTCTTATCGTAAAATTCCTTCCAACATATCCCCTCATGAGTTGATGATCACGCATGATTATTATAACCATGAGGACGCTGATCAGGATATCAATCTGGTGCTTCCCATTGATATCCTGCACAAGTCTCAACAAAAAAAACAGGTAGGCCCATCGACCGAGTTTTTTTATAGTTTCATGGGACACATTGAAGAACCTCACTTATCCACGCTGATCCATCATACAGCAAAAGACGTGGCACAGCAGCTCAAAGCGCAACATGCAGACATTGCGATTCTGGTGCCTGCATGAGGCATATGCAATCAAACGGTCGGTTTGGTGCAACGGGAAATCGAAAGTCAAGGAATTGTGACAGTAGGAATTTCATTGGTTCGAAAAATCAGTGAAACGGTCAAGCCTCCCAGGACTTACGTTCTCAAATATCCTTTTGGGCATGCTCTGGGAGAAGCGTTTCAGGAGAAACAGCAAATGCAAATTTTTCAGGATTGTCTGGAGATTCTCGAATCCGCCAACGAACCGGGAATCATTGTCGATAGCCCGTATCGTTGGCGAAGACATCAATTTGATTAGTTTAGCTGCAATGAAGCCAGCGTTGTTTTCTGTTCTTCATAATCCTTATTCACAATCCCTGCTCGGCTTTGCAGGATTCGCCATGCTTTTCGACGTTCCACACAGAACAGTACCATCTGTCGGGACACCACATGATAAATAGGAGAGCCATCTTCTGCATAGTCAACCGCATAGACCCCAGCTTCCGGGACATAAGAATGGTGATTTTTGTCCAGATACCGGCGATGGATGACATCGTTCATGGTGATCAGCTTGAGCTTATCTTCTAATCGAACCATTTCTGCGGTTTCCTCTTCTGTGATTATTCTATGGTGGAGGCGAAATCGTGCTTCGGTAAATGCCCAGTGAGCGACAGTATAGTCATAAGCCTTTTTGGTCACTGGAACTCGTTTGATTGCCCAATCCCGATCAATATTGGGATTTCCTTTCACATGCATGGTGTCGGTATAAGTTTCGCCCAGCTCAGGGTTGAAGACAAATTCCGGCATGCCACGGGAATCACGGGCGCGTAAGGCCTGGGTTTCGGCGGCATGATCAGGAACACCATGTTCTGGTTGACATGTGGTAAATGCCTGGATGAAGGCTGTGCCTCGATAGCATAAACCATCCAAAATGGCTTTGTACATCGTGGCGGTATTTGCCGCAGAGATTTGTGCGACAAAGGGAGAACCATGACCGCCCAGAAAACTCTCTGCTACCGATTTTCTCTCGGTCAGTTTTCCAGCAGATCCAGCACCAGCCTGATTCATATCAAATCCTCCTGTCATGAAAGAAGAGTCTGAGTTCTGTCCACCTGTATTGGAATAGACCTGGGTATCGAGCAGCAATATCTTCAAATTTGGACGATTTTGTAAAACAGCTTTTGAGGTGTTTTGGTAGCCAATGTCGCCCATGCCACCATCACCCCCAACAGCCCAGACTTTTGGCATTTCCAGAATTTCGTTATCGGTCATGTGGGTGTCCGAAAAATGCGTGTACATGAAATAATCATCTTCTGTGAATGCAAAATCGTCATGCTTTAACAACATGTCAGTAAAACGCTCTGGCAATACCGACTGACGTGCATGATCCTTGATAAAACTTTCACCAAATAACCAGCCTGTGGTGGCCGCATCCTGGAACAGCGAGTTCATCCAGGGATAAGGGTGTGGATTGTTGGGAGGAGTGGAACCATAGACCGTGTTGCATCCAGTACATGCAGTCATTGCCATGACTGACATGCCATTGGGGGCAAAACCCTCGATGGTCTGGATGTTGGAATGGTTTTCTGCTGACTGGCGAAGGACCATCACAATGGCCCCGATCAGGTTTTCATCGGTACCATCAAAGCCAGCAATGTTGGCTTCAGCATCTTCGGAGTTTTCTCCACCAAATCCCATGAGCAGGTGTAAAATGGTTTTGCGGAACACACGGTACGAATCTTCATCACGTTCCTTGAGGGCCAGCAGACCTGCCAGTCCATCTGTTTCCAGTTGGTCTGCTTTTTCGGACAAGCGGGCTGCTTTGGCATGGAAGATGGGCCGCATCAAGGCTTCAGTTAATGTGGCTGTAGAACGCAACACCGATTTTTCACCACAGCCTGCACAAGAACCATCTCCTGAAACAAAAGCTGCATATTTGGAATGTTGCATCAAGTGATTTTGCAGGGCAATGGCTTTGGATTCCTGAGGTGATGCTGAGTTGTACAATCCCAGGTATTTTTGTGGAGTGTCCTGAAGCAAATTGAGAAACTGCATGGACGTGTGGCATTTGGCATTCACGTCTTCGGATTCTGTGATCATTTTCAAGGCATCATGACCACAGGCGGCAACACAGGCCGCACACCCCTTACACAAATCACTGACAAATATGGAAAATATCCCCCCTGCTCCTGGTTCTTTTTTCTCTTTATTCAAAAAAATGGCTTTGGGTTTTTTATAGGCAATCGGCAGTATATCCAAAACAGAATTCAGTTCCTCAATGGACGAGGCAGAAACCCCATTGCCGTTGAGGGTTTTCACCTGGTCAATGACAATATCTTTGAAACGGGTTTTGTCTTCTTTAAGAGGAGCCACTTCCAGCATTTTTGCTCGACAGGCACTCTCTAATTCAGGTACCTTCTGCAGCAATGCATTTCTGGACTTCACATCAGAAACATAATGGGAGATGGTTGTTGATAAGATCGTAGAAATTTCCTGTGCGGTATTCGGTAAGGCGGTATCGGGGCAAATCGTGATACAGTCCATGCACTGAGTACAGTTCTCTTCAATAAAAAATGGAGTTTCTCTTCGGGCCACATACTTACTGGCAGTGGCACCTGTTCCAGACGCCATCAAACCGACAGACGCCAAGGGACTGGCAGGTTGGTTATAGCCGAAGCCTGCACGGAATTCTTGATCAAAGACGGACATTTTGAAAAGAGGGGCTTGGGCTGCAATCTGCTCATTCTCAAAAGGCATGGGATTACAAGGACGAACAACGTCACCAATAAAGTGTGAGGTATCGGGAGCATCCAGGTTGCCATATTCGATGGAGATTACCTGACTGAAACCTTTCTTCATTACATCCATGTTGGATGCAACGACAGCCTCTCCAAAGCGTCCAAATTTTTTATGATATTGTTTTTCCACAGTCTCTAAAAATTCTTTGTCTCCAATTTTATAATCCTGCAAAAATGGGGAAACTTTAAAAAATGCACCTAGAAAAGCGTTTCCCTGCATTCGGGTTTGTAAGTCTTCACGATTTGTTGCTTCTTTAGCAACCGCAAATCCATTTAAAATGAAAAGCTGGATCTTTTTGTCAATGATTTCCTGGCGATAACGTTTAGGGATGCGTTGCCAGGCCAATTCCGGTGAGGTTTCATTGGATTCCCAGACAAAAGCTCCGCCTTCTTCCAAGCCAACCAGTGGATTGGTATGCAGGAAAATCTTAGGATCACAGCAAAGCACAACACTCACATGGTGCAAATCACAATTGACCCGAATGCGTTCGGGAGCGGCAACCAGAAAATAATTGGTTGGGGCTCCTTTTTTCTCTGATCCATATT
>JANQHV010000219.1 GCA_028282505.1 SAR324 cluster bacterium
GGCTCAGTATGCAACAAACCTTGCTATCGCCCAAACAAGTCTGGACTTTACTGGGCCCAATTGCTCGATTACTCCATATACTGCATCACTCTGATCCGCCTATTTTCCATCGGGATGTAAAACCTTCCAATATCTATATTACAGAAAATAATCGTGCTATTTTACTGGATTTTGGGGGGGCAAAACAGGATTTTGAAGGACAAAGCAAGTCTTTAACCGTCATTTTAACCCCTCCTTATGCTCCGGTTGAGCAATATTCATCGGCAACTATTCTGGATGGAAGAATAGATATGTATGCCCTGGCTGCAACAATGTACGAAATCCTGGCAATGCAAAAGCCTCCAGAAGCACCTTCTCGCAGTGTTGATGCCGATCATACTCAGCTTATTCCCCTTTCAAAATTAAATCGCCAAGTCAGTATTCAAGTAGATCAGGTTTTGAGCCAGGCATTAGCAGTCCAACGGGAAGAACGCTTCCACAATATGTTGGCATTTATTCAAGCAATGGAACAAGCATTGAATGGAGAAATTGAAATATCTTCCCCAAACCCAACCCCCAATCCAACTCCAGACCCGGTTCCAGATCCAACTCCAGACCCGACCCCCGTTTCTAAACTCCCTTATTTCATTGGGGGAGTTGTTCTTCTAATGGTTGGTTTATTAGGTTTTCTTTATATGAACTCAAAAGGTATAGTTCATATCGATTCCAACGAAGCAAACAGTAAAGTATACCTCAACCACGACCTAATTGGAGATTCTCCGCAACAAATTGAGTTAGCCCCAGGGGATTACCACATTGTCGTTGAAAAAAATGGTTTTAATGCTTTTCAAAAAAAAGTTACTGTTAATCGTTGGGAAAAACTGGAGGTTGTCGCCACTTTATCCCCATTACCTCTTCTTACCATTCGTGCCAATGTGCAGGAAGGGCTAGTCTATCTCAATCAACAAAAACGTGGTTTTGCTCCTATAGAAATGCGTTTACCACCAGGAGAGTATGAGGTACGTATAGAAAAAGAAGGATACGTTCCATTTTTTGAAAAAGTGAACCTTGTCGAAGGAAAAAATCAGGAGCTTCAAGTTACGTTAGGGGAAAAAACGGGGCAGTTGACGGTGGATTCCAATGTGAGAGACAGCAAAGTCAAGGTCTATCAAAATGGGAGTATACAGGAAGGGATTACACCGTTTGAGACAAAGCTTCCTCCGGGAAAATATCAGATACGTGTAGAAAAGGCAGGGTATCGACCCTATACCAAAAAGGTAACGCTTGTAGCGGAAAAATCTTATAAAATCAGGGCCAATTTAAAAAGAAAACCTCCCCCACGTGCTCGCAAAGCTCAAGTTTATCATGCGATTCACGCAGATGAGTTAGAAAAGATACTGAAATCTATGAAATTCAGAATCATTAGAAGTAGAGACCACCAAGGCGATCCTATGTTCTCTTTTCGCTCTAAAAGTAAAAAGCTCTCATTATTTATGTATAAATGCAAAAACGACCGTTGTCGTTCTCTTCAATTATTTTTTCTACCACCCAGAAAAGCAAATTTGTCCCAAATTAATCAATGGAATCGTAAGGAACGGTTTATCAGAGCTTATATTGATAAGGATGGAGATACTATCTTGGATTCAGATATTTACTTGGAAGGAGGAATTACTCGTGAAAGTATCAAAGAGTATATAAAATTCTTTGATACCTCAATAAAAAGATTTAACTCACGTAACTTTTAAAATAACTTTGAGATGACCAATACTTCTATCAGTTTTTAGTGTCATCCTGAACGGATGTGAAGGATTTCCTTTAATATCAACGACTTAACCAGATCTTTTGTTTTGCTCAAGATGACAAATAAAACCTATGTTATCAATTGCTTATAAAAAACTGTCAGAACCATTGAGATGACAAGAATGATTAATAATTAATATGCTCAGCGAATTTACTAACAAGCTCCCGAAAATGACTAATGAAGAATTTAATATTTGCTCTCGTTTTCCCTCCCTTCAAACTTAGATCTGTTTCAATGGAAGGTTGTTGTGATGGGTTGAGATAAGCGCGTGTGAAGCGCCTTTTACGATTCCATTCATTAATTTGTTTTGGTGTGACATTGATACGAGTAGAAAAACCTGCATATAGCTGTAACGATTCGCATTGATTGGAAGAACAGTCAAGTAAGCGTAAATTCACATTTAAATTAGCCAGGCGTAACTTAAATATTATTTTTTTCGTGGCATTTGTTGTTTGTTTATAATCAATTTCCATTGAATCTAAAATTTTTTTCATTTCTTTGGAATTGATTTTTGTATATACCCTCGCATATGAAGTTGATTGTGCATAACTAGCGGTTATTACCATTAAAAAGATAATGATAAATAATATAACTAGACTCCATCGTTTTTTTATTATAAATTTATAGTATACTATCACAGGCCTGGTAGTTGTATCAATTCATGGATAATGGTGTTTTGCAGCATTCCAAACTATTTTTTAGGAAATCTTCAAGAATGAATTTACCCAAATTGTGCCGGATTTTTTGAGAGCTTCAAGTGGTCTGTCGATATGGCATCGCAAAAGGCACATGGTGCACTGTGTAACTGGAGCGATAACGCAGAAGATCTGAAAAAAGACAAGCACGATAGGTAAATTATTTGCTGGAAAGCGCCTTAGCTCAATAGTGTTTTTTCTGAATCGATTGAAAGTAAATTATTTGCTACAGGTATCAAAGTCAATTTTTTTTCAATAAACTCTATTCAGTGGTTGTGTAGGTGATTTCAATGTAAATTACAAATTACAGCAAACATCCAAATGGAATCGACACGATCTTGTTAGAAAAGTTTTGGGAGGAGATACAACCGTGTTGTTTGTTGAGCCACTTGGAAAATGTAAAAACAATTCAAATATGGACTGGATCTTTTTAAAAGCGTGTTGAAGTTTTGATAACTTGGAAAAGACTGATAGCTGAAAACTGAGAACTTATGACTGTTGAGTAAAACAGGAACTATAATTTTTTAAAAGAGGTAAAACATGATAAAAAAATGGATTCTATTGATCATAACAGCTTTCTTCTTTGGCAGCAATTTTGGTCATGCCTATGAGAAAGACAAGTTGTATCAAATCACTATTCTACATACCAACGACCATCATGGAAGATTTTGGAAAAACCGTTATGCGGAATATGGCATGGCGGCACGCAAGACACTAGTGGATCGCATTCGCAAGGAAGTCCGTTCCCAGGGAGGTTATGTGCTATTGATTTCAGGAGGTGATATCAATACAGGTGTACCTGAGTCAGATTTGCAGAATGCCGAACCTGACTTTAAAGGAATGGTGCTGCTCAAATATGACGCAATGGCAGTCGGAAATCATGAATTTGACAATCCTTTGGAAGTGTTACGTCAACAAGAAAAGTGGGTCGACTTCCCTTTCCTCTCTGCAAATATTTTTTATGAAGACACCAATAAACGGCTTTTCCGTTCTCACGTAACGTATTCGTATGACGGTTTGAAAATAACCATTGTTGGTTTTACGACAGAAGACACCAGGATCATTGGAAATCCTGAGTTTTTAAATGGTCTCGAATTTCGCAAGCCGGTTGATGTCGCCAAAACACTGATACCCAAGCTGCGTAAAAAGTCAGACATTCTGATTGCAGCAACCCACATAGGACATTACCAAAATGGGAATCATGGCAGCAATGCTCCTGGTGATGTGGCTTTAGCGCGCTCTGTCAAAGGAATTGATATTATTGTGGGAGGACACTCACAAAACCCTATTTTTCAACCAGACATTCAGAATGGCACTATGATTGTGCAAGCATATGAGTGGGGGAAATATGTGGGTAGGATGGATCTGGAGTTTCTGAATGGGAAATGGACCATGAAAAACTATCGGCTGATTCCGATCAATCTCAAAAAAAAGGTGAAAGTTGAAGGAAAAACGGTCCGTCAATTCATAGAAAACGAAATTCCAGAAGATGAGAAAATGTTGGCATTTTTAAGGCCGTTTCAAGAAAAGGGACAGGACGAATTAAAAAAAGTGATTGGGCAAACCAACGGCATATTTGTTGGTGACCGAAAAATTGTCAGAAATCAAGAAACGAATCTTGGTAATTTGCTTGGAGTTGCCCAAATGGTGAAAACACAAGCAGATTTATCAATTATGAACTCAGGAGGTATTCGTGCAGATTTGCCAGAAGGTGACATCACTTATAAGGATGTGTTGATTGTTCAACCATTTGGCAACATGATTTGTACAGTTGATTTGACAGGGAAGGAATTGAAAGATTATCTGCAAGTTGTTGTGAGTAAAAAGACAGGTTCCGGCGCTTTTGCACAATTTGCTGGAGTGGAACTTATTCTGCAGGGAGATAAGCTAGTTGAAGTAAAGGTTGCGGGAAACCCCATAGAAGAAAATAAAAAATACAAACTTGCTTTAAATAGTTATCTTGCTGCTGGTGGAGATGGCTATCCAAAAATGAAAGATCATCCTACTTTCGTTAATACAAGGTACGTGGACGCCGATATTTTGCGGGAATATATTGTAAAAAACTCTCCCTTGCAAATTGAAAATTATGCACCAACTCATGATGTGAAGCGCCAATAAATGATTTTTATTTCATTTGGGGTTCCTGTTATCTGCTTAATCTGTCAGGTATAATGCTTGCTTTTCTCAATAAATAACCGAGAGACATGAAAATTTTTCCTGACAGAAAAGCATGAAAGCCTTATTATCACTGGTCATCTCTTTATTTGTTTATTTTACCCTATCTGGATGTGCCGTACGTAGTGATGCCTTCGATGTGGATCTCCTCAACCTGGTGCAAACCTCTGATTACCAACAGGTCAGTTATACCGTCAGAATTGTTGGTAATGGCATTTGCGATATGACCGGAGTCGAAGTGGAAGTGACGTTTAATTTTTTTGATCCATCTGATGGGCAAAACGTCACAAAAAACCACTACATTGGTAGAGTTGGTAAGGATAAAAGAAAACGTGTCGAATTCGAGTTCCAAACCTTTGGCAAACGAGTGGATATCGATAGTTTTGATGTGGAAATTGATGACTATGATGATTTAGAGAATTGTAGCTTTTTCAATCTCTAATGTGATTTTGTCAGATGGTATGATTCAAGTATATCTCCTTTAAGAGGTTTTGCTCAAACTGGCCAAGGCTTCTTCTTCGCTATCAAAAATTAAGCTCAATTCATTGATTCCGGTTAAATCGAATGTGGCTAAAACTTCCTTATTGACGTGGAAGATTACAAAGCCCAGGTTATTTTCTTTGGCAAATTTAAAAATTTGAATAATCACTCCCAGTCCATAAGAGTCAACGGCCTCTACTTCTTCCAGATTCAAGGCAATTGCTTCAAAATTGCTTTTCTCAACCAGTTTTTGAATATAAGTATTCAAATGTTGATTTCGTGCAGTAGTTCCGATTATTTCCCCAACAACATCAATAATACAGGTACTACCGCTTTGGCGATCTGATAGAATCATATACCTCCTTTCATTCTTGCAGCGTATGTCTACCAAATAACAAGAAATTAAGCAATCGATACTCTCTCTAATTCTCAATTTCGTAACAGCGGCAGCTATTTGGTTACTCGAAATTTCATGAAATTTTAGACAAATCACAAGCCACTGAAATCTTGAACGGACGTTATTTTCTTGAAATAAATCGAAAACTTGCTACACAATAACTTCCCATTATGAAAACTCATTCTCCTGGAGTACCTTGGATTCCTTTTTACAAAAACTGCGCAACTTTTCTCTTTTCGAAGCAACCGTGCTGGCTGAAAACCTGGAGATGGATTTGCCTGCCTGCACCTCCAGTCATCTGCTATATCCAGAGCATGGAAACAATGTGGCAGTAGAGGTGGAAAAGGAGTTTTGCCAACAATTAACCAGCTTCAGTGATGAAAGTAACTGGGGTGTATTGCAAAAGCAGACCGATCATGCGAGTTACCATTTAAGAGCAGATGGACGAACCGAACCCCATTTTTTATTAGAAGGAAACCGTCACAATGCATGTGATCGCAACACACATACCGATGTCTACGCTGAATCCTATGTACGCTATCTCTCAGTTCGCCGGTTTTACAGTCTCTTTATCAAACCGACAGGAGACGATGACGATAAAGGCCGAGATGTCTCAACAGACGAACAAAAAGAGATGGTAGAAGCCTATCTCGACAGTCTGAACCATGTTTCAGGAGATGGTTTTGTCCGTAAATGGCTGGGGACTCCTCCTGAAGCCTTGAAAAAGGGTTGGTTACCCAAACCCATTTGGATCACACCGGCTCATGAAGCACCGCACCGCCAGCCCGACTTTGACAGTTGGAGTGAGTCCGAGCGGGCTCGTGAAGTGGTTAAGCAAGTGGCTCTGCCAGGCTATACTGCCGAAGCGGACCGAAGGGACAACATTGGCATCATGGCTGTGGAATTTGATCTGGTTCAGCATATCGATTTGTACAAACCCACAGTTTTGGATGCGATTGATGCTTCCTTTTTCTTTCCAGCCCCCCAGAGTACAGTTCATGGACGTACCAGAATCCTCTCTAATCAACTGGATCGTCCGACGGAACAGTTAGGTGTCAAAGAATACATTTGTCAGGTGTTCAAGGTTCCTGTAAAATTGGGCGAGGTAATCAAAGTACAAAAAATCGGATATTTTTAAAACAATCGATGATGAATCCACAAGAACGTTACATAGCGCAATTACAACAAGCGGCCCAGGAAGGTACCGGAACATTATCGCAGCGAGTGAAAGCCCGTCTTTGGGAAGGAGATGGACCTTATTTAACCCAGGAAGAAGACTCTCCTTTGGACGTGGTCATTCGTGCCTATCGACAGGTTGAGGCAAAAACAAAACTGGTGTTTCTTCAGCTGTTCCTGGATACACTGCGGCAGTTCACACAAAACTGGCTGTGGGAGCAGCCCATCAGCGAAGCTCAAGCCACTATGGCTGGATACGCACTCTCCTTCTTTGAAAATATTGATCTTTCTCCTAAAGCCAAGGAAAGCGTGATGGTTGTGGTCAATGGTTTTTCAGACAGTAAAGAGCGGTTTGAGCGTCTGGTCACTCCTCCCCGAGATCAGTCCACTATGGCCTTGTATCACCAAATCGAGCGTTGGATTTGGGAGTGTTCCAAAGGAAGTGAGGGACATGAAGCATGTTTGAGTAAACTCTGGAAAGATCATGCCCGGCCCAGTCAAGAAATCGTCAAACAAAACGGACGATTGTTGAAAGCAATGGCTGAAGCCAATCCTGAACTGATCGATGGGAAAAAGTTATTCACTTTTTTTCAACAAAGCCGATGTTTGGCAGAGGAAGAAAGAACCAGCCTGCTGGAAAACACATTTCTGCGAGTAGGACGATTCATGGCCTATGAAGACTTGCCCCAGCTCATTCACTGGCTGCACGAACAGTTGACGTCGAACCTGGCCCAGCCTTTGCTATTGAATCAGGAACCGGCTGAATTGCAACAATTTTTCAATATCCTGGGCTTCATTTTCCGGAAAGATATTGAATCTCTGCATCAATTGAAAGCAGATCTGGATGAAGCACTGAAGCGCAGAGCGCAGGAGAAAAAAGAGAGGCGCAGGCATCCTACTGTTGAAAAAAGTTTGAAAATTCAGCAGTTCAATGAATCGCTAAGTCAGAATCAACATCCGAGAAAAGTGGTCCCTTTTCACCGAGAAAAAACAGCGTAAGAGCAACATGCAAACAATTTCTTTCTTTAGTTTCAAAGGTGGAGTGGGACGCACTCAGGCACTGCTCAACACCGCCTACATCCTGGCCAAAAAAAAATATTTTGTGGTGCTGCTGGACATGGATATCCATGCCCCTGGATTGAGCTTGATTCCCGCAATGGCCCCCACTGGTAAGCGTACAAAAGGTTTGATTGATTTCCTGGAAGATATTTTTAACCCCAATACCAGTCGGGTGCTTGATCTGACCAAAATTGCCTACCGGCCTAAACTGGTACCAACCACTAAAGCACAGGGTCGCCAAACTTTCCGGGGAGATCTCATGTTCGTTCCCTGTGGCATCATGAGCAGTGACGCTGCATCGGAGAATTATTATCAGAAACTGAAAAGAATTCCTCTCAGTTCCTTGAATCATCTTCCTTCTTCTCAAGAAAAAATCATCATTTTGGAGGAAATCAAAAAACACCTCGGACGTTTGACTTCCAAAAAATTAAATGGCCGCCCCCCCGACTTTCTCTTTGTGGATGCTCGCACTGGTTTTACGGAGATCAGCGACATGGTGATCAGTGCAGCTTCTGATCATGTGGTCACCCTGTTTGGACTGAATGAACAAAATCGGCGGGGTTTGGATTTTCTGCTCAATGAACTGTTGAAAGACAAAAATTTTCCCATCAATAACCTGCCGAGCCGTTTGAGCATTGTAGCCTCTCCCGTTCCTGATGGGGAGGAGCAACTGAAACAAAGTGCCTTTGAAAAGATGCGTGAAACGATTGAAAACAAAGCCCGTTGGGATGAGAGTCGGAAATTCCAAGAAGCACTGCCTACCTTGCAGACGATTCCTTATCATCCCATCCTGGCCTTAACAGAAGACGTGATTGCTAAAAATCATCCTGAATCTCGACCCGCTCAGGCTTATGCCAGTTTGGCCGAGCACCTGGAAACCCAGGTCCAACCCCTGGAAGCGTTGGAGCGTAAAGTGGGTGCCCAGACCAAAGCTCAATTGAGTGGAATTTTACCCGTTGAAGAAAAAGAAAAGCCCTCTCAGTCCCTTGAAAAACAAATACACCCGCTCAGTAGATCGATTCCCTGGAATTTGCTCTGTCCCGAAAAAGAGTGGCAAACCATTGTTCCCAAACTCCAGGAAGAAGTAACGGTGGATATGGATGCTTTGTTGAGCTTATTGGCTTCTTCATTTTCATTATCTATCGAGAATAAAACTCAAATTCTTCCAGCTTTTGAAATGTTAGATCAATCACACATTGAAGAATTATTTAAAATGCTTCAGAAAGAGCGAAATCAATATCTCACGGTTCCCCCTCATCAATGGAATGCACTTTCCAGCAGCTTGGCCGCAAAATGGGAAGAATGGATAACCGTGCTTCACAGAATTGCAGCTATTACGCAATTAGAAGAAGCTTACGAACAATTCTCTCGCCAAACAGTACAAAAGCAATTGCAACACTTATTGACAGACTCCTCTTTTTGGTTAGCATGGGGAAATTCACTTTTTTCAAAAGACCAGATCAGAGCAGCTTTCCAGATTCAGAAAATAGCCTATGGATTTTTTCCTGACAATGGGGATATTACAACTTCTTTTGCTAAAACATTGGATCGTCAATACCAATATTCACAGGCTGAATCCCTTTTTCAACAAGCCTATCAACTGCACCAGGAAGTTGAGGATAAACTGGGCATGGGAAACGACCAACAAGGCTTAGCCGATCTGTATTTGAGAACCTCTCGCTTAGCAGAAGCCGAACAAGCCTATCAGAAAGCCTATCAACTGCACCAGGAAGTTGAGGATAAACTGGGCATGGGAAACGACCAACAAGGCTTAGCCGATCTTTATTTGAGAATCGATTGCTTAGCAGAAGCCGAAGAGGCCTATCAGAAAGCCTATCAACTCCACCTGGAAGTTGAAGATAAACTGGGCATGGGAAACGACCAAAAAGGCTTAGCCGATCTGTATTTGAGAACCGATCGCTTAGCAGAAGCCGAACAAGCCTATCAGAAAGCCTATCAACTG
>JANQHV010000266.1 GCA_028282505.1 SAR324 cluster bacterium
CGAATGAGGTGGTGGGGCAATATTGGTATGATGATGGATTCCGTGTGCGCAAACTATCAAAATATACCACTACTTCCGGTATTAAAGAAACCGAACTGATCTACCCTTCTCTGTATTTTGGTATTGAAAATGGAGACCCTCATGATGATGAAAAGTGGAATGTGATCAACAATATCTACCTCAATGGCGTGCGCATTGCCGCCGCGGTTCCCAATGGCGAGACGCTGTTCTACATGAGTGATCAAGTCGATTCCGTCAAACTGGTTGTTGATGACAACGCCGAAATCATCACCCATATGGAGTATTACCCTTACGGGGAAAGCTGGAACGTGGCTACCGATGACAACCATGCTCCCAAATACAACTCACAAGAGTTTGACAAAGAGTCTAAATTCTATTACTACAATGCCCGTCATTATGATCCTATCATCGCCCGATTCCTCACTGCTGATACTATAATCGATGGTGAGTTTGATACCCAAGGATGGAATCGATATTCCTACGTCAAGGGGAATCCGATTCGATATAGTGATCCAAACGGCATGGCCGTAGTTGCTCATAGAATAGTTTTTTCTAATTATTTTATTGTGAATCAAGTTACAATGAAAAATGGACTTCCTCGAATAAAATTTTTAGGAGTATATCAAATAAAAAATGCTGGTTGTATATTCAATTGTTTTTATTCTGATAGGGAATGGGCACGCACACCTAAGCATGACATTGTTTCATGAGTCAAGTTCTTTGATTTCAATATGTTAGATGTTTTTGATTTTTTGATCAAAAATCGGAAATGCTCTAAAATTGTAAGATATTGAAATTATTATTTTACTTGTTTAGAACGAACATCACTAAGCATTACTATAACTAACTTTGCATATGTTGAGGAAAAATGAATTTTAAAATAGAAGCATATGTTATGGCTGGTTTTCCAATAGCTATTGTTTTGATAGGGATAATTGTTTCCTTAATCCTTATTATTTTTGATATTGTATAAGTAATGTGCTCCATCCAAATTCTCAATAACCATGTGTATTGAGGTACTTCTTTTAAAGGAATATCTTAACAGCAAAAGGCAATAAACAGCTCTGTCTAACGTCAGTCAGAAAAAGAGACAGGCTAATAATAACTGCTATTGAAACTTTTTTATTTCAGCAGCCGAAGGGAAAAGGAAGAAGCGTCCAGAGTTGGAGACTGAGCGAGTGATTTGCTTGCAGGGAAGCGCCATGTGGCACAAAAACTGACAGGGGTTGGTCAGTTGAACATGTTTGAGCAAAGTGAATCGTCATCAAGAGACAATCGTTGATAGGGTTTTGCAGTTTTTGTGACATCATGGAGGGCAGGGATGCCCGTCCGCTGGAGGGTGGGCATGGTTCAACAAAAGGTGAAGGCAGGAGCCGAACATCCTCATACGCTTGGGAATGTGCGCGGTACGTGCCGGGTGTGGCAAAAGACACTGGCTTTGCCAATCTGGAATATGATGAAACTGTCTTTCTACATCGACGGATTTTTAAAGTGATGCATTCTCTACTTTAACCAGCAAAGACTGTGACTTTTGACACATCCCCCGTGACAGAAGAGAAAAGCTTTAGACCTGAACCAACACTCCGATAGGAGCAAGTAACTCTGCCCGGCGCGGGCCGCAGGGATGGGACGAGCGGAGAAGGGGCACGCAACACATAAAGCCGCTGCCCTTAGAATCTACCACCATCCCCATTCTCCCTAAAAAATCCCTACTATTTCTTGATGCATTGTCATAAGATTGCCCACTGATCTATCAACAAAATAAAGACACAGAGCACACAAAAAATAAAGACTAGTCAATGAAAGGCAGGTCGTGTAGAATAAGAAAAATAGTAAGAATTCAGAAAATTCAACTTCAGATTTTAACAAATCAAACTTGGAGATTATCCAAAGTAACTTGGTAATCTCTCCAAGCCCCTCTCTTTTCTCCATGCTTTGAGAACTTTGGTGAGGCAAAGTTCGTTGGAGTAGTGCCCCAAAGCGAGGATGAGAACTGAGAAGGGCTGGAGAGTTGATGCAACCAAACGGTTGTATAGTTGCGGTTACTACCCGCAACTATGGTGCCTCACCACCGGGGACTCTCTGCCTTTTTCAGTTCTCATCAGGAGTTCCCGGTGTATCACTCCATTTAAGGAGTACACCAATGAATACTCAATGTTATTCTAAAATTTATTCCCAAAATAAGCAAATCTCGATTCTTTTTGTTGATGATGACGACAGCTGTTGTGACGTTGCTGCGATGGCATTGAAGTCAGAAGGCTACAATGTGGTCACGGCTGCTGATGGTCAGGAAGCTCTGGATATTTTCCAGGCCAATGGACAAGATTTTGACCTGATTATCACCGATTTCCAAATGCCCAAGATGGATGGAGTCCAATTATTGGAAGCCATCCATGCCATTGATCCCCGTTTTCCCATGATTCTTTGCTCAGGACAAATAGCCTTAGCCCAAGAATCCTTATCACTGACAGGAGTCATCCCGCTCAAAAAGCCATATTCGGCTCAGTCTTTGTACAAAACGATTGACGAGGCTCTACACTCTCTTACTCTCGCCAGCCCAAAAAATTAATGTTCAGTAAAGAAAGGCAACTATGCAACGAATCCAAACAAGTGATCAAATCCAAACTGCTTATTTATTAGCCAAAGGCTACCAGTTGGTTTCCTGTCAGGTGGAAGTCATCCCCCATGTCACCTTCACTTTGAAAGGCCAGTCCATCATAGAGGACTGTGAAGTGTTCCTTGATAGAAAAGGAAGCACCGAACCTCTGGCATTTCAAGAAAAACTGGAAGAGGTGCAGTCTTCCTTAAATGAAGCATTGCACCGCTTTGAAAAGAAACATCACCAAAAGAGGATGGAGAGAAAAGAGGAAACAAAATAGACGATTGCCTAATAACTGCGTAGAGACCGACTTCGGGGGACTGCCTCATTTTCCATCCTTGCGGTACGCCGCCCGCTGGAAATCCAAAAATCCATTATCTTTTCAGACGCTCTCTTTGTCCCCCTTGCGGCTCACGCTTTTCATTAGGAAGTAACACCAGAAAGCATCACTCCATACTGAAGGAAATCAAAAAATCATAAAGCTTCAATTGGCTGGCTAAAGAAAAAATTCGCTTGTCTCTCTCAGTGAGGTCTCAGCTTTATACAGCGTTTTGTCTATCTTCCAGCTTATGTTTTTTATTAGGATCGAAGATATAGAGATTGGGTGAACAATCAGGCTGGAACTTGGACAATGTCTTCCAAAGCAATGGGCAGGACTTCAGCTAAATTTTTGGAGAATCGTTTTTCAAAATCCATTACAGTCGCCCCAATAATATGTTTGGTTTCAGGGTGGCGACGAATAAAGATTCCTGCCTCTTCTTCATCATCTAAGCCAAATTGAGGTTGACCAAAACTAATATAAAGCACATCAGCAGCTTTGTCATACGACAATCTCATTGTTCTTTTTTCCATACCTCTTCCCCTCTTTTGACCTTGTCAGTTGTTAAAGTAGTCTTGATTCGCTGTTGATTAGTTTCAACGACAACAACTTTGTAATATTTTCCTATTTTTTTGTAATACAGGTGGCTTGTTTCATCCCAATTGCTACCTGTAATGATATCAGGATTCTTCAGAGTTTCTTTTAAAGTCTCCAATTGAATTTCAGGGTGATTATCTTGGATGTGTTGCCAAACACTGTCCCATAAATCAAACTCTATTCCATCTTTATTAGCAATTTTCAAAACTCTTTTTCTCCAATTACGTCATACATTGCATCAACTCTTCAAGTTTATACTTCTGTTGCTAAGGCTTCAAATTTACGTTTTTTGATGAATGCATCCAACAAGATAGTCAAGGTTTCTTGATCTTTTTCTGGTAAATTTTCTATTTCCTCAATTTTTTTAAGAAGCTGTGGATTCTTAATTTTATTAACTGCTAAATCGGCTTCATTACGCAGTAAATAATCCAGACTGACTTCAAGGGTTGAGGCGATTTTCACGACCATACCAATTGGTGGTGAGGAAGTTCCACGTTCATATTTAGAGATTCGCTGGAGATCAACCCCTAGTTTTTTTCCAAGCTGTCCTTGAGACCAGCCTCTACTTAACCTGATTTGTTTTAATCGTTGAGGAAAATTTGTCGGTAGTTCTGGTTGTTTTACTTTCATATAGCCTCCTGAATGTTTTTATAAGGCTCTAACTTTAGATTATCAAAATCAAACCAAATAATCTCTTAATTTTATCATTTAATGATATTAATTATCATATTTAGATATACTATTTTCAATAAAGGAGAATCCAATGAACGAGATTGAGACAAAAGACATTTTCCGTGGAGCTTACCTGCTGTGTATGGGCGGAACACTTCACGAAACGAAACTTGCTGATAGTCGGCAAGTGACTTTTGTAATTGAAGGGAAAAACCTGGAGCAAAAGGACATTCAGTATCATACTGGTCATGCTTTAGTCAATCCCATTCAATTGCGTGAAACCCTGAATTTATTGAGAGATTTGATTTTTGAGATGTGGAACGCCGCCTGAAGGAGACAAGATGACAAGAAGAATATCAGACACAGAACTGGAGCGAATCAAAGGCAGCCTTGACTTGGTGGCGGAAGTCAGGAAACGAGGCATTGGACTCAAACTGAAAGGCAAGGAATTGGTTGGGCTTTGCCCCTTTCATGAAGAGAAGACACCCTCTTTCAGTGTAGTGGTAGATGCAGACGATTTGTCTGGATTTGGGCTGGAGGCAGTGGTCTCTTTTGATTTTTCCAGAAATATTGCTCTGGAAATCAATAATGCTGTCGTTTCTCCTCTCACTATGTTGTTGGCTTCCAAAGTAAAAAGCACGCCCACTGTTTCTCTGGAAACCATGATGGCGAAAGCGAGTTGATTGGTTTATTTTCTCACGGGAGATTATAATGGTGATGGCCGCGCGGACCTCTTCTTTTATGATGCCAGAGATGGCCATTGGTGGGTGGGGGAAAATCACTACCAGGAGGTTATCGCTACCGTATCTATACCAACCTGCGCTCAGGCCCTGACCCTGAAACGGTGATGGCCACTCCTTTATCTGATTCACTGACAGAGGATTATCCATTCCAATGGATTCAAGGGGATTACAACGGCGATGGCAAAACCGATATTGGTATTTTTCATCTCAAAGTGCCCACCTGGTATTATGCCTTGACCACCGGAACGGTGCCTGACTTGATCAACCAGGTCGATAATGGGATTGGGGGAACTTATACCGTTGAGTATGCCAATTCTTCCCAGTTCGATCACACTGGTTCTGATGATATTCCTGATTTACCGTTCAATTATAAAGTGATGACTGGATTGACCATCGATGATGGTTTCAACCGTACCATCAAAAAGACTTATCAATATCGTCACGGCCATACTTTCTCAGCCTTCATCGATTTCCCAAACCACTGATCCCAATGGCAATAAAACTTATTTTGAGTATGATGGCTTTGGGAGAATTGAAGAAGTCAGGGCTGATACGGACTTCGGCTTTGTGAGGTTGCGATCTTATGCCTACAGTTCCTCCTTGCCATTGAGTGGCAAGATTGTGCAATTCACTAAAACCAGTAATGGTGATCTGCAAACCCGCATCTATTATGATGGGTTGGGGAGAGAAATCCATACATTGAAGAGTGCCCCCAACAACCAATACACCAAAAGTGGTTTGCTGGTTTATGATGCCCTGGGACGGGTGATCCGTCACAGTCAACCGGGTTGGGCCAATGCCAGTGAAATTGATAGGTATCAGAGAAATCCCCGTGAGAAACATCCGACCCGCACCCTCTATGATCCCAATGGTAACATGATCAGTCAAAGTGATCAGGATTTAAACTTAAGTAAACAATTGACCTACGATTCCTATAACCAGATCAAAACGGTGATCAATCCGAGCACGAATGAGGTGGTGGGGCAATATTGGTATGATGATGGATTCCGTGTGCGCAAACTATCAAAATATACCACTACTTCCGGTATTAAAGAAACCGAACTGA
>JANQHV010000272.1 GCA_028282505.1 SAR324 cluster bacterium
TCTCAATCATTTCAAAGAGATCCTTCGACAAGCCGCTTCGGCGTACCGTCAGGATGACATATGGTATACTTTTAAACGTAACTTCGTATGAAGGTCGAAGAAGACCACATTGGCCTTATCAAAATAAAACCCGCACACTTCTCACCCTCCATTTTCTACTAAATTTTCTCGTAATGCAGTTGCGAATGAATGGCAGAAATGCTATTACATCGTAATAGTTTGTAATGAACTCATAGCAAGGGGGGGAATATGATACCTGTTAAGCATACTTGTGGAATTAAGGCTTTGGTGAATTTCAAGATTGAATTCACCTAGGTTGCGCCAGATTTTTTAGGACTTCCAGGCATTGCGAAGGACGCATAGATCATTATGCAACTGGAGTGATAATCAAATAAAGAACACTTTTATCAGACTACATCAATATCGAAGTGCAATACGTCTTCTCGAATTCCGAGCTTTGTATATAAATCAATCGCAGGCTCATCGCCCTGGTCCGCTTGGACAAAAATAACATGGGCCCCGCGTCCTACTGCTATTTTTTTAAGTGCTTCGATGAGTGCCGTTGCTATGCCTTGACGGCGATGCTCTGCCACAACAGCTAAATCATAAATATAAATTTCACTACGTTCTTGCTCGAATTTATGAAGCTCATAAGCAACCAAACCTCCTACAACCTCATCTGATTTTAACGCCACAAGTGTAATGAAGTGGTCTTTACTCAGCAGACGGTTTAGATAAGCTGTATTCGGTTGTTTACTACAATATGTTTCCACTTCATTGAAGGCATTGCCAAATAGCCTTAGCAATGATCGCATCATCTCGACATTTTCAGATGAAAGATGCTGTATACTAAATTTGGTTGTTAAACTCATGTAAATCCATGCGCTCATTAACGATTATTCGAGTTGCTCTAACTGATCTGAAAGACTCTTATAAAATTTTTCTGTAATAGACTGCTCAATTTCAGCATTGCCAATAATCTTTCCTAATCGCTCCCTTTCAGAAAGGCTGGCATAAATTCCAATATCGTCATCAAATTGGTTCAGCAGTTCTTTGTCTCTTTGATTGAGTTTTACTTCTACCCCCTGTTTGACGATTTCTAGTTTTTCATTGATGAATTCATTCAGATAGTCCGCACAAGAAAATGTGTATTTGGCTAAGTAAGAATAGAGTTTTGTTTCTTTTTTAGATTGTATGACTGTCTTTAGGAAATCTTCTGCTGTTTCTGTCCACAGTATAAAGAGATATTTTCCTTCCTGGTTCTGGTTATCATGGTTACAGGCATAGAGTTGCAGCTTGTGACCCAGTTGCCGTTTCCACCAGGAAAGCACATCATTCATAACTTCTTTTGTCGTGTTTTTCTCAAACCAAAGATCAAACAACATAACTCCTCCTTCAAGTCTTTGTGGTGTAGTGCTTTTATTTTGAGATTTCTCACAGAATACCTGTTTGAAACAAAATGAAAAACTGTTTTTCAACAGATAATTTCAAAACAGAGAACAAGAAGAACGCTTTTATTTAGATGGTGGTCGTGGTATGTTATTTTGATTTTTGCCTCAGTAAATCGTTAATACCAAGTTGTATTTAAAAAATGACAATTATTTTTATCTTCTCACCTTAATCTGTTTCCAAAAAAAGGGAAAGAAATTAAAAGTCATCAAGGTGGCGTGAAACTTTCACATGGACTGAGTACCACAATTACAATGAAAGCCTTAGTACAACTAATCAGAAATCAGTATTCAAATTTTTGTTGTGACAGTCTTACTCTTAATCCTAATCTTTAGAAATTGGGGAGTAAGATTATGAATTCGTATACTTAATTGTGAATACTTCTACTTAGAAGAGAAATCAGTCTGGATATTGTCAAAAAAATAACGAATTGACAAGAGACGAACCGGATACAAATCAAGGTTCTGAAAAAGAGAGAGTTGAGTGAGGCTGGTGCCGAAGAAGGGACTCGAACCCTTACGAGCATGGCTCACTGCCCCCTCAAGACAGCGTGTCTACCAGTTCCACCACTTCGGCTTCGTAAAAAGATCAAAATAAGGAATTACACCAAGAGTTTCAAGTCATTTTCTAAAAATCCATGATGACATTCCATTCTTGATATCTAATGGTTGGTGTGATATGGCTGATAGATACAATGCAATGGATCCGATCTGTACACAAATTAGGATGAAATAGATGGCAAATAAATTAGTTTATAAAGTGATTTTTTTGAATCAAGGAAAGATCTATGAGATTTATGCAAAGCATGTGAACCAAAGCGGGATGTTTGGTTTCATAGAGGTAGAAGGATTATTCTTTGGAGAAAGGTCCGAAGTCGTGATAGATCCTGTTGAGGAACGTTTAAAAAATGAATTTTCTGGTGTGGAAAGAACATATATTCCGATCAGTGCCATCATTCGCATTGATGAGGTGCCCAAAAGGGGAGTGAATAAGGTCACCCAGATTTCATCGAAAGATAACATCACTCCATTTCCGACATCGAATATATTTGCACCTGATGGGGATATCAAAAAGCCAAAAAGCTAAAAAAGATTTGGTGAATGGATAGGCGCATTGATGGCTTAGAATCTGCAAGAAGAAACATGGACTGGGATGGTGTATTTGGCACCAAATGCTCAAAATAACAAAGAAGAGGTCTTATGGCTGAATCTAGAACTGATTTACTTGGTGGTGATTCCTATAAAAAGTTCCTACAACGCGGAGATGAAGAGGACGTTTATCACAATATAAAATTTCTTGAAGATGTCCCGATGATTTTGCATGTTGAAATTGGACGGACAGACATGACCATTCGAGATATTTTGAATTTGAAACCAGGCTCTGTGATTCCATTTACGAAAATTGTTGGTGAGCCCATGGATATATTGGTGGCAGACCGCTTGATGGCCCGTGGCGAAGTGGTTGTGGTCAATGAACGTTATGGTATCCGTATTAGTGAAGTCACCCGTCCTGATGAAAAAATTGGAGATCGACGTGAATAATGTCTGCAATGACACAGGCTTTATTTACAATTCAAATATGATTACCCCCACCGGCCATATGTTTTTCGAAATATGGCCGATTCCATCATACACTATGATTCAGATTCTCTCAATGTGATTGAGGACTAACCCCAGTTTGTTATACAGTAAAGGAAATACGAATGTCTCACGATATGATTGCGGTTCTTGATTTTGGCAGTCAGTATGCACACCTCATTGCCAAGCGTTTGCGTCATTTGGGTGTATACACAGAAATTTTTTCGCCAAAATCTGACATTAATGCTCTAAAATCTGCAAAAGGAATTGTCCTTTCTGGAGGTCCTGCCTCTGTTTTTGCCGAGGATGCTCCAGAATTTAATCAAGAAATCTTTTCAGTCCCTCTCCCAATTCTTGGACTTTGTTATGGTCATCAATTGATTGCTCAATACTATGGTGGCAAAATTGAAGATGCAGGGGCAGGGGAATTTGGTAAAGCTCAGTTAGAAATGACAGTCGATTCTCCTCTATGGGAAGGAGTGCAAGCAGGCACTCAGATATGGATGAGTCATCAAGATAGTGTGACAAAATGTCCTGATGGTTTTCAAGTCATTGGCTCAACATCCAGTTGTTCCAATATTGCCATGCAGCATCGAAAACGTCCGGTGTATACGTTGCAATTTCATCCAGAGGTACAAGACACGATACAAGGGGCACAAATTTTGGCAAATTTTGCAAAACGGTGTGGTATTCAGAATGACTGGTCGATGGAAACTTTTGTGCAAGAAACGGTTGAAGAAATGCGAGAAGTTGTTGATCAGAGAAAAGTGCTGATGTTTCTCAGTGGTGGCGTGGATTCTTCTGTTGCGTTTGCCTTACTGAATAAAGCATTGGGACCCGATCGTATTTTGGGATTATTCATTGACAATGGATTTTTGAGGAAAGATGAAGCCACAACTATTTTGGAACGCTATCAGGAATTGGGATTTAACAATGTGCGAGCCTATAATGCCAGTGATCAGTTTTTGCAAACAGTCGAAGGGTTAGTGGACCCCCAGGAAAAACGCAAGCGTGTTGGGGCCATGTTTGTTGAAGTTCGAAACCATTTTCTTCAGGAACTCAATCTGGTTCCTGAAGAGTGGATGCTGGGACAGGGTACATTGTATCCTGACATTATTGAGTCTGGTGGATCAGAGCATGCCCACGTGATCAAATCCCATCATAATCGTGTGAAAGAGATTGAGGATTTGATGGAACAAGGTCATGTTGTGGAGCCTTTGCGGGATTTGTATAAAGATGAAGTCAGAAAAGTTGGGCAGGTTCTGGGATTACCCGATTCCATTGTATGGCGTCACCCTTTCCCTGGACCAGGGCTTTCCATCAATGTGTTGTGTGCTCATGGCAATGAAAGGTTTGATCGAAATTCGGCGATTCTTGGGAATTTACGGAACATAGTCAGTCGAAGGGAGTATGACGTGGGTCTGCTGCCGGTCCGTTCTGTAGGAGTACAGGGAGATCAAAGAACTTATACCCAACCAGCAGTTTTGATAGGACCACAAGATTGGGAACAGCTGGAACAACTTGCTATCAAAATTACAAATGAAATGAGAGACATCAATAGGGTAATTACGTTGCTGCTACCCCAAAAGTTACCTGCTTTACATATTGAACAAGGTTACTGTACTAAAGAGCGTCTAGACCTGCTGCGAAAAGCGGATGACTTGATCACTCAGGCGTGTCGTGACAACAATCTCATGCGTGAGATTTTTCAAATTTTGGTCATTATCCTTCCTCTTTCGGTAAATGGAAATGGTAACTGCATTGTGCTGCGTCCTGTTTGTTCAGAAGACGTCATGACGGCACAATTTGCTAAAATCGATTGGGAGATTGTGAATACTGTTGCTCAGCAAATTTTTGAAATTCCAGGTATTGATGCGGTTTTTTATGATATTACCCATAAACCTCCTGCAACCTTTGGATGGGAATAAAAACAATTATGTCTAAATATAAAATTTTGAGTGTAGAGGATGAAGATATACTAAGACAGGCATTGGCCATTTTACTGGAAGGTAAAGGCTTTGAAGTAGCAACTGCTGCAAATGGCCAAGAGGCCATAGATCAACTGGAAGAAGGTTTGCAACCCGATGTACTGCTTGTTGATAATAATATGCCAGTCATGAATGGAATAGGGTTGATCCAGCATTTGAAACAAGATCCCAGGTATGAAAATTTGCCAGTAGTTTTTCTTTCTGCAATTAATGAAAGTCAAAGTATCATCAATGCACTACAATGTGGTGCCATTGATTATATTACCAAGCCTTATGATCCTGAAGATTTGTTTCAGCGTATCAATCGTGCTTTTGAGATCGGCAAAAATTTGCAACTCTCCCAAACACTTCAAACGCAGTATAATAACTTGCAAATCCACTGGGAGAAACTGGCAGCATTGCCCTATATGGAGCTCCACTTGAACACAGTAGAAGAAGTTGAGCCCATTGCTCACTTTTTTGCCGCCAATTTTTTGGGCAATCTCCAGCCTCAAATTACCATAGGGCTCATTGAAGCATTGACGAATGCTGTTATTCACGGAAACTATGGAATTTCATCAGAACTGCGGGAAAAAAAAGATGGTTACGTATTGATGCAGAAAGAAATTGAACAGCGCCGACAATTGCCAGAATATCAAAATCGAAAAGTTGTTATTATTCGAAAACTGGAATCACAAAGTGTTGAATTTCATATTTCTGATGAAGGCAATGGTTTCGATATTACACAAATTGCTGATCCCCGTGTCCCAGAAAATGTGGGAAAAAAGACAGGCAGGGGCATCTTGATGATGCAGATTTATTTTGATGAAGTGACATACAACTCCAAAGGAAATGCAGTCACATTACGTAAAGGTTTGTAAGGATTTGTCGTATCCAAATCGTTAACGAGAAAATTTGTTTTTTAGCGGTAAGTCTGTTATTGCTTGCCTTACTCAAGAAAAATGATAGTTTTTTAATCCTAGCAAGTTAGTTTTTTGGTCTATTTTCCAATTATCCATCGCTTAGAGCCTGTTTGGAAAAGATGATTCGTCGTGAAAAATCGATCTCGTTGAGCGGATTTTTGAGAAAATTCAAGGCGAATAGTCAGCACTGTAACGAAAATTTTCTCAAAACAAACGCCAATAAGGCGGCTTTGCAATAGAATCAGGTTTTTCAAACAGGTTCTCAAACTAGAAGATAAAAAACAATGAATTTGAACAAAGACGAGTTACTCCAGCAATATAAAACCAATCCTGTCTATAAATATGGTATTATCGGCGCTTTCCTGTTACTAGCTTATATTCTTCCAGGAGGAATGAATTTGATATTTGCTGTTTTAGGGTTGGGACTGGGTTATTTAGCCTATAATGACCATGTGGATACCGATGAACCTGTGTAATTGATGTGATTCATCCATACCAGTAGTATCCCAATAGGCAAATCGCCATCATTGCATTAATTAGGTACAGACGAATGCAAATCAGACAGGTCAGACGAAGTTTATAAAAAAGCAGGTATGCATAATAACAGGAAGCCAGGATAGCAAGCGTGATACCCGTTGAAATCCAGGTCCATGTGACTTGTTCTGCTTGAAACATTTGTAATAGTTGTCCCAAGATCCCCCCGTAAAATAATGCTGCGATGTAAGCAACAGGAATCTTTCCAATAGAGGCATACTGTGATTGCATGACTTGACCACAAGGATGGTTTTGTTTAATGAGGGTTTTGTGTCTCATCGTCAACATGAGCGAATTTTGCAGTCCTAAAAGAGCCAGTACTCCAATTCCAATCAAACAAAGGATGGTTGATTCCATAAATAGTGGATTTTTTTCTGTTTTTTAGGAAAATGATAAATGATTTTTTAGTGTTTAAATTAGGAAAATGTATAAGAAAACGCAAACTTCTTCATCAAAGAATTGACATTTTCACCAAAGGAAGATTATAGGGAATGCATCACCAAGATGGGTGGTTATTAGTTTAATTGATGATAGGTTAATTTGTACTCATATTGTTTGATGATTATTAAGTAAATAAAGGAGAATCGAATGAGTGAAGTTGTCTCTAACTTGTTGTATACAAAAGAGCATGAATGGCTCCGCATTGAAGGAACAACTGGCGTCGTAGGTATTACCGATCATGCCCAAAATTTGTTAGGGGATATTGTTTATGTAGAGTTTCCCAAGGTGAATGAGGAAGTGGATGCAGGAGATGAATTTGGCACAATTGAATCAGTAAAAGCTGTATCTCCTTTATTCATGCCCATATCAGGGAAGGTGGTTCGAGTTAATGAAGCACTAGAAAGCGAGCCTGAAGCAATCAATGATGATTGTTATGGAGATGGTTGGATCATTGCTATCGAACCGTTCAATATGGATGATAAAGAGCTGTTACTCACTTCAGAACAGTATGAAACTCACCTGGAAGAAGAAGTTTAGGCGCAGATGCGTTCAAAAGCATGAAAATAAAAATTTTTGACACTCTGCAGGAAATTTCTCCTCATTCCTGGTCACAACTGATTGGTCAGCACTTTCCATTTGCAGAATACCATTACCTATTGGCTATGGAAAAGGGACGCTGTGTGGGAAGGAAGGCGGGTTGGATTGCGAAATACCTGACGGCTTGGGAAAATGAGCAGTTAATTGGTGCAATCTATTTTTATATAAAAGATAATAGTTATGGAGAATATATATTTGACTGGGGCTGGGCGAATGCTTATGCCGAAAACGGTTTTCACTATTACCCGAAACTGCTTTCTGCGGTCCCATTCACTCCAGCAACAGGTAATAAAATTTTAGTCCATCCTGATTCTAATTACGAAACTGTTAGTAACATCCTGTTAGAAACCATCTTGCAGTTCACATCAGAATGGCAGTGCAGCTCTCTGCATTTTTTATTCATTCCTGAAATTGAAATTCCTGTCTTTGAACAGGCAGGTTTTTTGATACGTCATAGCCATCAATATCATTGGAAGAATCGCAATTATTCAGAATTTGATGAATTTTTGAATGTATTGAAAGGAAAACGAAGAAAAGAGATTCTGCGAGAACGGCGAAAAGTTGAGGAGCATGGCATTGAAATTGAGGTATTGACTGGAGAACAATTGACTCTGGAGCATTGTCAGGTGATGTATGAATTTTACCTGTCAACTATTTATAAAAAAGGTGCAATTGACTACTTATCTTATGAATTCTTTGCAGATGTCTTCACCCACATGAAAGAATACATTATTTTGATGCTGGCTAGGTCAGAAGATCGTTGGGTAGCCGGTTCCATCAATTACTACAAAGGGAACTGTCTTTATGGACGTTATTGGGGATGTCTGGAGGAATTCAAGCACCTGCATTTTGAATTGTGTTATTACCAAGCGATTGAATATGCCATTAAGCATGGTATTGAATTATTTGAAGCAGGAGCCCAAGGGCCTCATAAAATACAGAGAGGATTTTTGCCGGAAATGACTTACAGTGCTCATTGGATTGAACATCCAGGTTTTCGAGTTGCCATTTCTGATTTCTTAGAACGAGAGAAAATTGCTATCGCAACCAGTTTTCAGCACAGTGAAAAACACATGCCTTATCGAGTGGATCCATTAGATCTGACAAAAGCTCCTACAAACAGGTAACTGCTGTTACGGAAATACTCCCAACGCTTCTAGAAATTTATCAATGTCTTCCACTCCCCACTTTTGACAATATTGTTGTAAATTCATTTTTTGTGTTACAAAAAATTCCTGAAGTAAGGCTTTTTGTGCAAGGTTGATGGTCTGAGCCTGTTGAATTTCATACATAAAAGCAATAATATCCAGTATCTTCAAATCCACCTTCAATTCAGATGTTTCCTCCACGTTGAGACTTTCCAGGAAGGTATTTTGGATTTGGTCCAACTGTTGACGCAATGCTTCATTCTTGAGGGCCGGCAAGATATCTCCAGTAGCCGCTTCATGCAGATCATGGGTAAGCGCCATGACAATCAATTGATTGCGGGTTGTTTCTTCATAACCCCGAAACTGGGCCCAGTATAAAGCTAAAAACGCTGTACAAAAACTATGCTTGCCCACATTCCAGTCACCAAACCCCGAAACCGCAAAAGCTCTGGGAATTTTAAACAAATTCATTACCACATCCAGATTCGGATTCTTCTGGATATTGGATAAATAGCCCTGTGGGGTTAAGATATCAATGGTATTGGTACTCATGATTTTTCTATTGGGAGAGTGACATCAAATCCAACAACTTCTTCTTGCTCATGATGGAATGATAAGGAACCGCCATGTTCCTCTATTATTTTCTTGGCATATAAGACGTCCAGACCCCATGCTTCTGTTTCTTCTAATGACTGATCTAAAAATGTCTCCATTTCAGCCTGTGGTGGTAAATTCCAGCTCTTTTCCCCGAATAAAGAAACACATAATTGTTTGATACTGATGTCATAAATCAATTCTTCTCCTTGCTTCAAAGTAATACTGATTGTATCATCATCCGATAAACGGCTGACTTCTTTCAAGAGTATCATAATGCTCTTGTGAAAAAGGGCTTGATCCACATAGATGGTTTTCGGAAGTCGGGATGAGGCATATAATTTTATCTTATCTTCTTTATCTTGTTGAGTGCGGGCAATATTTTTAAAAAAGGATAACAGTTCTACTTGTTTTTTCTCAGTGGAGACTTTTTCATCCAATTGTGCGGAGTGCTGATGCATTTTTTCAACGCCTTTCACAACAGAAAGGCATTGCTCTAAGGTTTGTTGTACCTCTGAATCCTGAACACTGGAGATGAGTTGTTGTAAATCAGATGTCATTTGAGCAATGGGCTGCTGTAAATTATTAACAACATGTGGTAAGATTTTAGAGCGATGTTGAGCCGCTTTTTCTTTTTCCAGCAATGATTTGATTTGATGCTTTTTAATTTGCAACTGAATCTGTGGCTCCTGGGCAGAAAACACTTCCTGAAGAGACATTTCTTCGATGACAGGAGATGATTGTTCTTCTGCCACCTCTTCATATCGCAGAAGCTGATCTTTTAGTTGGGAAAGCTGATTTTTTAAATCGGCAATGATCTGATCCGATTCGTCAGGAAGAACTTGATCGGATTCTTCAACTTGTAAAGATAGCTCAGTCTTTGCTATAATTTTGTTGGTCATATTCAAACACCAGTGAAAAGAATGGAACTCTCAAATTGCTCTCATCAACATACCATCAGACGAGCAACCCTTGGTCTTCATTCCTATTGACTACCCTATTTTTAAGGACATTCATGAAAGAAGAGTTATTGCGGCAGCATACGATTGTGCAATGCTTTGCTTTAGGCTTTCGCATTTATAGAACTAATTTTATTCCAATATTTATCCTCTCTGCGACGCTTTTGATTCCACCAATCATCAGTAGTCTACTGAATTTAGAAATTGAGCACATTTTATTTTTTCTCACAATCCGCCTGACAGAAGCAGCAATGACCCTTGGTGTCATTTCATTGATGTTTCAGTCTATTTTTCCTGCCATTGGAATTCTGAAGGGAACCCAAGCCCGTTTAGTCCTTGGTGCCATTCACGTCGGTATTTTACAATTTGTTTTTTTTCTGGTTGGGTCTATGTTTGCTGTACTGCCACTTCCTCTCAACGCCATCCTTTTCTTTTGTTTGATTGTGAGTGTTTTTGCATTTGCTCTAGCCCAGACAATATACATCATTGAGGAAGAAAGAGGATTTCGAGCGTTAGTTGCCAGCTACCGGCTGGTTCAGACTAATATGCCCAAAACGATTATGACCATCATCTTGCTGGGCACCATCAAATTAATCTTTTTCAGTATATTATTCCTTTCCCTTTTACCGGATATTGAACTAAATCCAGCGGAAAATGCAGAAGTGGTTCCACAAATGTTGATTTTGTTACAGAATCCAGAAGTTTTGAGTGCGCTTCGCTGGTCACAATATATCGGATACTTATTGGTCTATCCATTTGCTGCCATCGTGATCGTATTGCTCTATATCGATCTTAAACTCAAACACTCTCATCTTGAAGAAGTGTCATTACGTAGTCGGATTGCTCATTTATTACCAGATCCCGTGATGCCACCGCCCAGTAGTCCGGAAAATCTAGAGAATTGATATTTGTCAGTGAAGGTACCGTGTATCATGAAAATCAAATCTACTGAGTTTGTGACCAGTGCCGTCAATAAAAAGCAATTCCCGATAGTGCAATATCCTGAAATTGCATTTGCTGGAAAATCGAATGTGGGGAAATCCTCTCTAATCAACTCTCTGCTAAATCGTAAAAATCTGGTCAAAACCAGTTCGACTCCTGGTAAAACCAGGATGATCAATTTTTTTTCGGTCAACGAAATTTTTTTTTTAGTCGATTTACCAGGATATGGCTTTGCTAAGGTATCCCGATCCATGCAAGTGCAATGGAAACAACTGGTAGAATCTTATCTTTCGGATCGTTCTTCTCTGAGAGGGGTCATTCTCATTATCGATATCCGACATGGCCCCACATTACAAGACTTACAATTACAAGAATGGTTGCAGTCTTATCGTATTCCGGTCTTAGTTGTTGCAAATAAAATAGATAAGCTGAAGAAAAGCCAGGTCGCTAAACATCTCCAGCAAATCCAGGTAAAGATGAATCTTCCGGAATTACCAATTTCACATTCTTCCACAAAGAAGATTGGACGTACGGAAATATGGCAAGTGCTTCAGTCTTGGTTATGTTAGCAGATCAGAGTTTTTGTGATCCAAAAACTTCACTGCTATACCACCTTCCATTTGCATCCACAAGGGAGAAATCATGCAATCCTTGCACTCTAATTCTCGTATTTGGCAGAAATTGAAATTCCTTCACAGATTTTCTCCTCAAATTCGGAATCGTCTTTTGGCGATTTTCGGACTGATGTGCTGTATTTTTTTCCTCATCTATTTTGATATACAACAAGGCTTCACCAACTGGTCAAATATCAATTCCAAGCTTAGCATTTTTGTCGCAATCAATGTCAATATTGTTTTATTGGTCATTGTTTTTTATTTGATTCTTAAAAACTTGTTGAAGCTCATTTTTGAGCGAAACCGGCAAGTACTTGGAGTGAATCTAAAAACTAAATTGATCATTGCTTTCGTACTCATCTCTTTTCCTGCTACATTTTCTCATTTATTTTCCACACTGCTGACTTATTCAACCCTGGAATCATGGTTGACCGGACAGAGAGAAAGTACTATCCAAAATGCTCAGAATGTTTCCAAAGCCTACTACCGTAACCTGAAAAATCTCATGGAGATGCAGGGATGGGTGGTTGAAAACACACTGCTCAACGACCCCCAAATTCTTGAGTCTGCTGAGGACTTCGACGCTATTGTTGCTCAAGGCAATACAGAGGGGGTTACCATTTATGCTCCAAATCGTGATCTGATTTTCCAGGAATTGCGTACATACAAGGCTCAAAAATATTGGAAGCCTATGAATCCAATTGAATGGGAACAAATTGACAGTCAACCCAAGGTCTGGCTGTCAGAAGACTTAGGCAAACGTTTGATCTATCGCCATCTCCGTAATGTACAATGGGGAGGAGAACGTCGGATTCTTGAAATACTTTATGTCGATACCAAGCATATTACCAGTTCGCTCGACAGTTTGGATGAGCAAGAAATCAATACACAAATATTCTCCGAATCAGAAGAATTGATCAAAAATTATTATATCATTAGTTTACTGTTTATGATTCTTTTGATTGTCTTTGTTGCCACCTGGTTTGCCTTTTATCTGGCAAGAGGTTTTGTTCGTCCAATTGAACAACTCGCAGAAGCCACAGAACGAGTAGCAGAAGGAGAGCTAGGATATCAAGTCATTGCGGAGAAAGGAATGCCCTTGGATCGGGATTTTGGGCAGTTGGTTCATTCGTTCAATGCCATGAGTCAACAACTTCAAAATGGTCATCATGCTTTGGAGGAGCACAACCGATTTATGGAACTGGTCTTGGAAAATATCAAAACGGGGGTGATGTCGCTGGACATGAGTGGTCATATCAATGGACTGAATAAAGCAGCTGCCAATCTACTTCAATTGAAAACAATTCATTATCACAACATATATTATCGTAAAGTTCTGGATAAAGAATCACTGGATTTATTTGAAGAGATGATGCTAGAAATCCAATCAGCACAAGCCAATACCATTTCTCGAGAATTAACTATTGTCAAAGCCGATAAACCCATCCATATTGAAGTCACCCTGCTCGTCTTAAAAAATAAAGAAGATCAACCAGAGGGTATGATTGTGGTCTATGAAAATGTGACTGAAATTCAAAAATTCCAGCGTGCACGTGCATGGCAGGATGTGGCACGTCGCATTGCACATGAAATTAAAAATCCGCTGACTCCTATTCAATTATCCGCACAGCGAATTCGACGAAAGTATCTGGATCAATTTGCCAATGTGGAAGTTTTGGATCAAGCAACCCAGACCATTATCAAAGAAGTGGAGGTACTTAAGAAAATGGTGAAGGAATTTTCCCAATTTGCCCGTCTCCCTGAATCAAATTTGCAACCTGATAACTTGAACGCCACTATTCAGGAAGCTATTCAACTTTATCGTAATGCAGTTGCTGAGCAAATTTCACTGGTTACGAAACTGGACAATCAACTTCCCCGTTTTGCTCTGGATCATGAACAAATGAAACGGGTATTTATCAATTTGATCGACAATGCTATTGCAGCACTCGACGGCAATGGGAAGATCACCATTTCCACCCATTTTAATTCAGAACTGAAAATGGTACGAGTAGAAGTGACTGACACAGGGCCTGGGGTGCCTCCAGAATTGATAAAACGTCTGTTTGAACCCTACACTACCACACAAAAGCATGGAACCGGTTTAGGCTTAAGCATTGCCTCTCAGATCATCGCAGATCATAATGGTTTTATCCGATATCAAAATATTGTATCTGGTGGTTCATGCTTCTCCATTGAGTTGCCGGTTACATAATTTTTAAATTGTTCATAAAACAACTTGACGAAATGTTTTTTCATGGTAGATTATGTTCAACTTCTGAACATTGCCTCATTGTTAGACTATATCTGGCCGCGCAAAACTGAACGCACGGAGAGCCCAGTGGATACAGTCATCTCGCTTACAATGGGGTGAGAAGCCCACAGAATCGGTATTTCAAAATCCTCCTTTGATCCATTAGATAGATTCCAGAGGGATTAGTCTGCTTTGATACGATATCAATGCTTGCATAAATATTCCTTTGGATTTTGATCATACAAACCACAGTGGAACAACAGAAGGTTAGGATGACAGAGTCTTGAAAATCTCAATACTATAAATGCTGTTGATATAATTTATGGATAATGAAGAGCTCCGAACATTAGCCCTATTCGAAAAAGTAGAAAAAAACCATAGCATCAATCAACGACAACTAGCAAAGGAGCTGGGGATTTCGTTAGGGTTGACCAATGCTTTCATTCAACGCGTTCTGCAAAAAGGATGGATGCGAGCACGCCAGGTCAGTCCCAGGCGATGGATTTATTTCTTAACCCCTCAGGGAGCTTTAGAAAAGAGTAGATTGACAGCAAGCTACTTGAAACGTTCGGTTCATTATTTCCAAGACTTGAAAAGAAGAGTGAATGATAAGTTAGAAGATCTCTCAGCTCAGGGTGTACAGGGTTTGCATATATATGGCAAAGGAGATTTAACAGAGGTCGTCTCTCTTTGTTTACCACTATGGAATATTGAGTTACTGAGTATGATTCCTACTGAACATTTGTTTACTGAGGATGCAGATCTTCCGATCCTTCCCGAGTTGGATGCTCACGAACAGATTTTGATTACAACCATTGAAAATACAGATCTTATCAAATCCCACCTAACTGCCAATAATTTTCGAGAAAAAGAACATTGGTCCTGCTTCTAAAAAATTAACCTTAATTAATAGTATTGGGCTTAACAGGCACGATTTGGGCTGTTCGACGTTGATCGAGGATCACGTTAAAGGCATGAAACAGACTTTGTTTTAGAGTTTGAAAATAAAATTCAGACTTTGTGTAATCAGCACTTGGTAGCTCCAACGTGTAAATTGGAATTTTCCACTCTTTTCCATAACGTCCCAGGCTTCCCACAAATGTGCGATAATTCAAAAATTTATAACGGCTTTCTTTGGAAAAGCGCACAGCCAATGCTTCTGCCTTTTTGAGGACAATACGTTGTTTTTGATTTGTTTTTGAAGAATCCAAATAATCCAAATCTAAAAAATTCATAGGTGCATGGATGGAAATCACTTTGTCTGGATTAAAACGCTGAACCAAATCAATCACAAATTGATTTTCTGGCTCTGAATTTGCTGTATTTCCTGGGTAACGTCGTTTATTGCTAGAATAACGATCGCGCCAGGATTTTAAGGCTTTAAAACGCCAGTCTTTGGTCGGTAAATTGCGGTTTAAGTCGACTTTGCGGGCATTTGTCCGAGTTTTGTATTTCTTCAAAAACCCATCTGGGTTGACGAGGGGGGCAATCACAACACGATGATCTAATAATTCTGGTTGTTGATGTAAGAGTTGTAGCAATCGAAGACATTGGTAGGTCGTATTTTCGTCAGAATGAACACTGCATAACAATAAGGTAACGGGTAATTGTTTTCCGACAACAGTGTAAATGAGAGGATTGCCATTAACTGATTGCATGTTGGCTTGCCAATCTTTTTCATGGCAACGAATATTTTTCCATTGCAATTGGTCAAATTCCTGGTTCAACTTTTGACAAAAGGATTGAATAGAAATTTTAGCATTCTGGACTAACCGTTTTGTATACTGTAGGCTAATCCAACCATGTTGATCATATAGAAATCGGATCTTACCCCACCCTTTCTGCTCTTGCAACACGATGAACTGCTCTCCTCGATACACTCTGCCTATCTTGTTACCTTCGGGCTGGTGGCGGACATTGAGGATATTTGTGTGCACCAAAATCGACTTTGCCCAAAGTACCCCTGCTTGAGAGCAAACAATCATCAAGAGCAAAAAGAAAATTTTCATCCATTTCATATATGCCTTATTCCAGTCATTCTTTTTCTTCAAAAATCATATTATTTCTGTATACCTTATACGCTTTCAAATATGCAAGTGTTACACCGGCTCATGTATCTTTTTCCAGTATCCGAAAAATTTCACCCAACAAATAGAAGGAACCGGAGATAATTAGGGCAGACGGACATGAGTGATATGCTTGGATGAGTGCCTCTTCTACGGAATCTATTTTTTGGATAGCCGGTATTGGGCTCATGGGTTTGCCAGCAGATAGAATAAAACTTTTCAGTTTTTCAAGATTGGCGGAACGTGGTGACTGTGCTTTTGTGATCAGAATACATTTGGCCTGCTGGCATAAATCGAAGAGCGGTTCTTTTAAGATTTCCACCAGTTTATCATCAGCAAAGCCCAATATTAAGGTATATTCTTCTATTTTCCAATGAAGCAACTGCTGGTTGAGTGCTTCCAAGGCAGCAGCGTTGTGACCACCGTCAAAAATTACATTGGAAAATTTCATCTGCTTTTTTTTCCAGATAATCTGTTTGTGGTATTCCAGGCGTCCGGGGAGTCGAGCAGTCAAGGCGGCATGGTACCATGTTATCCGTTGTTTCGCAGAAGTGACAGAAGCATATAATGTGTCCCGTGCCAACAAAGCTGTTTGCAGGCACTGCAAGTGAGGAATCGATAAATTTTCCTGCTCCACATCGATGGGGTCCTGTTGTCCGTTTGGCCATTGCAATTGATAGTTGCCTGTGTTTGTTTTCTCAATGGTCAGCTCTTCTGCAAAGAGAGCAGGACTGTCTAAATCATGTAAACGCTTTTTTAACCAAGGCATTAAAGCAGGGGCTTGTGGTGCGACAACAGTTGGAACATGTTTTCGCACAATTCCCAGTTTTTCTTCTGCAATGGCCTCAAGACTGTTTCCCAGCACATGCATATGATCATAACTAATCGGAGTGAGAATACTTAATTTTTTGTCTGTGACATTCGTCG
This sequence comes from SAR324 cluster bacterium, assembly GCA_028282505.1. GTDB lineage: Bacteria > SAR324 > SAR324 > SAR324 > NAC60-12. The sequence goes on from JANQHV010000272.1 coordinate 16,993, forward strand.
AATCAGCTCTTCCCCCAAGGCCTGTTTCTAAGATAACCCACTCGACTTGTGCATCTTGAAAAATCAAAAATGCGAGTGCGGTCAGAATATCAAAATAAGATAGGTAAATCTGATCTGAATAGTTTTCTGCTTTTTGGAGTACTGATAAGGCATGTTTCGCAAAACACTTTTTAGAAACCATCTGTCCATTGACAAAAATTCGTTCCCTAATATCCATTACGTGGGGTGAGCTATAAATTCCTGTAGTATATCCTTCACTTTGCAGGATATGAGCCAGTATGGCACCGGTCAGTCCCTTTCCGTTAGTACCGGCAATATGAATATACTGACATGCTTTGTGGGGTTCTCCCAAATCATTTAACAACTGCTGAATGCCCGCGAGTTTGCTCATATCTCTGGATTGGGCAGTTTTCTCATAATTTCCCCATGTTTCCAGTTTTTCAAGAACTTGTTGATATAAGACGTCATGAGAATGCATAAAGATGCCTGTAAATAACCCTTTCCATCTAAACCGTTTTTTGTATACTTACATGAAGTTTATGCTTTTTTATTTGGCGTGAGCAAGTTTTTGAATGGAGTTTAATTTTGAAGAAGAGTTGATTATCCTGAAAATCCTACCATTCCACAAAAACATTGACAACATGATTGCGTGTATTACCATGTGTATAGATGGGTTGATTAAATTCAAAAAATAATAATGGGGGAACTACACATGACTCAAGAGTTGCAAGTTCTCATTTCATGCGGGATCGGAGCACCGACCGCTTGTCCAGCATCCAGATAGTATAACTCTTTGAAATTATAGTAGATTCCGGGTCGAGCCCGGAATGACAAAACAATAATGCCAAGCTAATAATATCAATGACTTAGAAAAACTTACGACTGTCGAGACATGAGAACAAACATCGTGTTGGATGATCAACTAGTAACTGAGGCTTTTAAATATAGCTCGGTCAAAACTAAAAAGGAATTAATTCACATCGCTCTAAGAGAATTTGTAGAGAGAAAACACTGTCTCAATCTGCTGGATTTGGAGGAGATGGGAGAATTTGAAGAAGGGGATGACTATAAGATGGGTGAGAAGCAATGATAATACTTAAATGGATACGTTATCCTTTGTTAATGTTGATCTTGCTCCTGTTAGGTCCATTTATCGTTTTTTTGAGCAACCGAGCCAATTTAAAGGATGATTGGTATGCGGCAAGCCGTCAAAGTGCTGGATTGGCTCCTCTGCCACAATCCATATCAGAAGCGGTAGTGCAGGTCTATGCAGCTCGTGCCTTCAGTTGGAGGGGATTATTTGCCGTACATATGTGGATTGCCGTCAAACCAAAAGGCTCGCCTTATTATATAACCTATCAAGTTCTAGGCTGGAGAGCATATCGAGGTCATCCTGTCGTGGTTTCTGATATTGATATTCCTGATCGTTATTGGTATGGAAACAAACCTGAAGTGATTTTGGACATACGTGGTCAACAAGCAACCCAATTGATTCCAAAAATTCAAATAGCCGTTGATACCTATCCATATTCTAACAAATATCAAGCTTGGCCTGGACCGAACAGCAACACATTTCTGGCCCATATCGGTCGGGCAGTCCCCGCCCTGCAACTTGAATTACCAGCCCATGCGGTTGGCAAAGACTTTCTTCCCAGTACAACCTGGATTGCGCCCATGCCAAGTGGTACTGGATATCACATTTCTTTGTTGGGATTGATTGGTATTGGGTTTGCCATCAAAGAAGGCATTGAAGTGAATATCCTGGGTTTGACATTTGGCATTGATTTTTTGGACCTTGCTGTCAAATTTCCTGGTATTGGACAAATTGGATGGAGATGAAGCAGTGAAGTGAACAATTTCAAGCCAGCAATTCTTGATGCAGTTCCTGCAAACTACTCACTCCGATGTCCATCCAGCCTGGCCACGGAAATGTACCTGTCTGGTCAACATGTATAGTCGCTGCACCGGCTCGACGACCTGCTTGTAAATCATACAAATAATCTCCAACCATTGTGATATTCGATGGTTCTACACTCCAGTAGGCTGACAACTTTAAAACACCATCAGGACTGGGTTTGTGTGCCGCATCTTCGCGTCCCAGTACACAATTCTGACAAAAATAAGCAGCCACGCCCAGTGCTTCTAAAGAAAACCAGGCATTTTCTTTGTTGTTACGTGTGAGTATGCCCATTTTACATTCTCTTTGATGCAGTTCTGTCAGTAACGAAACCGCACCGGGTGAGGGCTGTGCTTTTTTAGCCAGCTCAATTTCAATTTGTTCCAGTTCTGCCAATAAAGGGAGAGCGTCTGCTTCTGACATGGCAGAAAGGGCAGCTAGAATGTCACACCCCTTTTCCAGACCCAACCTGCTGCGAATTGCATCAAAGTCGTGCACTGGAACCGTTAATGTCCCATCCAGATCAAAAATCCAGTGGGTGTGTTCTAACATTGTCATTTGATCCATGATACACTAAAGTTTTGAGGTGGAGAGTCCTCGTTTCTCCAGGTATTGTTGATGATAATCTTCTGCTGGATAGTATTGAGAGGCAGGGACAATCTCGGTAACAATGGTCTTATGCTGATAGGCTGATTTCTGTAAATGGTCTTTGGAAGCCATTGCTGCCGTTTTTTGTTCTGGAGTGTGGAAAAAAATAGCAGAACGGTATTGGGTCCCGATATCTGGACCTTGCCGATTGAGTGTAGTGGGGTCGTGATTTTGCCAAAATACAGCTAATAATTGTTCATAAGAGACAGCAGAGGGATCATAAATAATTTCGACAGCTTCTGCATGTTCCGTTGTACCGGTACAAACTTCCTGGTAGGTTGGATTGGGTGATCTACCACCGGTATAACCAACAGAAGTTGATTTCACTCCTGTTATTTGACGAAATGCGGCTTCCACTCCCCAGAAACAACCTGCTGCAAAGATAGCTTTTTCCATGTGAGTATTTCCTCTTGTTTGATTATCAAAATAATCTTAAAATTCATCATTTTTTCTAAACTATCATTCTTCTGAAAACTTATGAAACGTTTTTTTGCAGTAATGCTTGTTTTTGTGGTGATATTGGGGGCATGTGGGCGCCGTACTCCTCCACGTCCTGAGCAGGTAAAGCCGACCTTTGGGCAACTACAAGCAATACAGCGCGGAGATAAAATCCAACTCTCCTGGATATTGGAAGCACCCGTTCCAGCAGAAACTAATGCTCAATGGTTTTTGATAGAAGAATTAGCACTAGATCCTCATTGTGTGAGGTGCCAGGCCAAATTGGTCAAACAGTATTCTCTTCCATTTCCCTCGCCTCACTTTACTCTTTCTGAGAACCGAGTGCACTTCTATCCTACAACCCATAAGGATCTCCGAGCTTATATTTATAAAGTAACCCATCAGTCAAAAGACCGGGATGCATTAGGAAGTACACAAGCGGCCCAATTTTCGGGGTTTGTTGATTTTCCTCCACTCCCTGTTCTTCACTGGAAAAGAATAGTCAAAGATGCTTTGCCGGCACTTCAAAATATTCCAAGTGCTTCGTTACCTTCACAGATAAAAAACTATCAATTGATTCGATTATTTTGGGAGCGACCATCAGAAAAACATGAGTTTTATTTTTCCATTTCACAGGATATGGTCCAACGCATGCTATTCTATCAGATGAATATTTATAAAACAGAATTGGGACAACCCTGGCCTGATCAACCGATCAATGCTCATCCGATCAAAGAATCGTTTTACATTGATTATCTTCCACAAACAGAACATACTTTTCTATATCAACTAAGGCTGGTAGATTCACAGGGAAACGAAAGCACCCCTTCCGTTACTTATTCAATTCCAGCAAAACCATAGTATCTGTGCAACTTCACCACAAACTGATAACACAATGAATCCTTATTTTTTGAAGTTTATTCAATTTGCCATCATGATATGGTTTGTTATTAGCTGTAGCCGCTCTTCAGTACAAACACAAGAAACGATCACAATTGGAGATAATCTGGAAGAGATGGTTCAGACACAAACTGATCGACTAAAACAAGACCCAAAAAATGCAACAGCACATTATCGCCTCGCTCTGGCATACTTGGAGATGGAGCAATATGAAAAGGCAGAAATGCATGTAAAACAGGCCACTCAGCTTTCTCCACTGAATGGCTCTTATTTTGAACTCTTGGGAGATATTGCTTTACGAATCCAACGCTATGGAGTTGCCATCAATGCTTTTAAATCAACAATTCGCTTACAGCCTGAAATTATCTCGGCTTATGTCAAGTTGGCGTTGGTGTATGAAAGAATCCAAGACAATGAGCGAGCAATTGCGGCTTTGGAAGAAGTGACCAATAGAGACAGGGAATACATGGATGGTTTCTATCATCTGGCACGCTTGAATCTGCAGCAACAAGAGTATCCAACTGCAACAGATGCTATCAATCAGGCATTGCTGCTGGAGCCTGATAATCAGGAAGCATTGATTTTACAAATTCGCATTCACTCTGCACAAGGAAATTATTATCACGCCAAAGCGTTAACTCAACAATTTCTGGAAAAACATCCTGATTCCTATGCCGCACAACATGAGCAACTGAAAATATATTTTGGAGAACAGCAATGGGAGCAAGCAATTAAGCATATCGAACAATTGATGCAAAAAAATATGATACGCCTGGAAGACTCTTTAATTCATGCGCATATTTTGATTCGCCAAAAACGACTGAATGAGGCACAAACTTTATTGCAACAGCTTTTAAAAACCCATCCTCTTCGTGTTGAGATCATGAATGAACTGGCTTTGATTCTTATCCAAAAAGGAGAGCTTGATACGGCATTGACCTGGTTACAACAAAGCATTCAAATTAATGATCGACTTCCCCATGCTTACTTTCTAAAAGCATCTATTTTATTCAAGCAAGGAAATTTTTTACAAGGAGATTTGGCTTTGAACCGTGCTACCACCATTGCTCCGCTGAATCGCTCTTATCGTTTACTCTATTTACGACGTCAATTGATGCAGGGAGAATTGCACATTGTGGAGAGCCAATTGAAGGACTTATTAAAAAAAGAACCGTTGGAACCAAAAATTTTAAGACTTCAAGTCGATTTATACACGTTGCAGGGACAGTATGATAAAGCAGAAAACCTCATTGGCCAAATCCAACTCATTCATGATAATGATATTTTGCGATTTTCCCTGGCCCGTCTTAAGTATTTGAAAAAGCAATTTCATGCAGTACTACCAATTACTCAACAATTGATTGATCAGTTTCCCGATGATTGGGAAAGTGTTTATCTGCATATCTCCACATTGTATCAACTCAAACGATTTGACGAAGCATTTCATCTATTATTTCCTCTATTGCGGCAAAAGAGAGGAGATGGCTATATTCATCGATTGGCAGGAGATTTTTACCGTTATCAGGGAAATGAAGAAGCCGCTCTGGAAATTTATGAAGAAGGCCTGGAGACTTTTCCACGACATATCTATTTAGTCGATGCGCTGAGTGCTTCTTATCTGCTGAAACAGAACTGGGCAAGAGCTCGTGATATTATTCTTGAAGTGATTGACCAGGAACATTCTTTGAAAAACGTCTTACTGGGTCGACTCATTTTCATACTCTATCGGCTTCATGATCCTCAGCAGGCGGTTGCCCGTCTACACCAGTATAACCAGCTCCAGGATCCCATTCTGAAAGCAAAACGTTTTGGGATAGAACACCGTTTGTTGTTCCCTGTTGCATCACCTGTCTTGGGATATTCAGAGCTGGTCGACCATTTACCAGAATAACTCTCTGCTTCACGACTCTAGCAAGAGACTGGATTATTCTTGCTCGTCTTTGACTTTATCAGAACGCTCCTTCATGACTTGTTCCTGAATGGAGGCAGGGAGTTGAGCATACTTTTCAAATTCCATGGAATAGGTTGCTGTTCCCGAGGTTTGAGAGCGAAGATCAGTGGCATAACCAAACATCTCTGCAAGTGGCACTCCTGCATTGACCACCGTCAGGTCATCATTGATCTCAGATCCATAGATAATACCACGGCGAGAACTCAAGTCCCCAATAACCGCACCCTGGTATTCCGAAGGTGTTTCCACTTCCACCTTCATGATGGGCTCCAATAGCACAGGATTGGCTTTAGCAATGGCCTGTTTCATGGCATTGCGACATGCCACACGATATGCCAGATCACTGGAATCCACATCATGGTATTTGCCATCATTCAGGGTCACTTTGATGCCAACCATTGGAAATGCACCAAGGGGACCTTTCTCCATGACATCTTGAAAGCCTTTTTCACAAGCAGGGATATGAACGGATGGGATAGACCCTCCAAAAATATCATTGACAAATTCAAAATCGGCTTCATGATCATGAGACAATGGCTCTATTTTTCCAGTAACTCCAGCATACTGTCCAGAGCCTCCTGTCTGTTTTTTATGGAGATAATCAAATTCAGCCGTTTGCAAGATGGCTTCACGGTAGTTCACTTGAGGTGGACCAATGGTGACATCAGCCCCATACTCTCTGCGCATTCTTTCGATATAAACATCAAGGTGCAGCTCTCCCATTCCAGAAATATGGGTTTCGCCTGATTCTTTATCCACTTTAACCCGAAAGGTAGGATCTTCCCGCATAAAACGACCCAGAGCTTTACTCATCTTGGTCTGGGCACTGTTGTCTTTTGCGTAGACGGCCAGGGAAATGACAGGAACCGGCACGTGCATGGATTCACACACCACTTTGATGTCCGGACTGCAAAACGTATCTCCTGAAGCACAATCCACCCCAACCAGAGCAACAATATCTCCTGCTTCTGCGGACTCAATATTTTCTCGATCATTGGCATGCATACGCACAATACGACCAACTCGCAGCTTTTTTCCTGTGCGAATATTGATCATTTGCTCTCCTTTGCGCAGCGTCCCCTGATAAATCCTGATATATGTCAATTGTCCAAACTGCTCCTCGGTTAACTTAAATGCCATCGCAACTAATGGCATGTCAGGATTTGCCTGCAACTCGATAATTTCTTCTTCATTTTCTGGATTTTTTGCTTCGTGAGTGTGAGTATCCAAAGGAGAGGGCAAGTAACGAGTGACGGCATCCAACACCAACTGCACTCCTTTATTCTTAAACGCAGATCCCAGATAGACAGGGCAAAGCTCTAGAGCCTGAACTCCTTTTTTGACAGCAGCATGGATTTGCTCTTCTGAAATTTCTTTCTCTTCCAAAAAATCTTCCATCAACTGGTCATCAAACATAGAAACGGCTTCTATCATCTCCATACGTTTTTCTTCTGCTTGCTCCACCAGATCTGCCGGAATTTCTTCTTCCCGAATCTGCTCTCCTTTCGTACCATCAAAATAAATGGCCTTCATACGAATTAAATCAACAACTCCTTCATGGTTTTCTTCCAAACCAATGGGAATTTGCATGGCCACTGCATTCAAATCCAAATGTTCCCGTAACCCCCCAATGCCTCGTTCAGGATCAGCACCCGTCCGATCCAGCTTATTAATGAAGGCGATTCGAGGTACTTTGTAGCGCTTCATTTGACGATCTACTGTAATTGATTGAGACTGGATTCCAGCAACACCACATAAAATCAGGACAGCACCATCCAAAACCCGTAATGATCGCTCCACCTCTACTGTGAAATCTACGTGTCCTGGAGTATCAATGATATTGATGGTCTGATCATTCCAAAAGACCGTAGTTGCTGCAGAAGTAATGGTGATCCCTTTTTCCTTTTCCAGCTCCATGTGGTCCATTGTGGCACCGGAACCTCCTCCACGTACTTCTTCTATTTTATGGATTTTTCCGGCATAGTACAAAATACGTTCTGTCAATGTGGTTTTTCCACTGTCAATGTGTGCAGAAATACCAATGTTTCTCATCATCTCTATCTGTTTCCTGGCTGCTTCCGTCATTGGCGTAGCAAGAGGAGGAACTACTGTTTGCGCATTTGATGAAGAATTTGTGTTTAAACCCTGGTCCATATTTCCTTGTACAACTACAATAAAGTCATTATTTAAATAAAAATTAAACAAAAATTAAATAAATCTATAAACTAAATTTTATATAGTATTGGATCTTCATGATCATTTCAAGCTAAAAATCATGATGCGAATATTGGTGTCGTGTGCGGGTGGTTCACCGATGCGATGACACGCAAAATGTTCAAAGTCCAGTATTGGATTGTGCATAGAATGAAAAAAAGTGCTTGTATTTCAAAGTACATTCTCCTATTCTATTCTACTTCAGTTTTCTCACTTTCCACTGAAGATTTGCGTCGTATCCTGGGATTTTCTAGTTACTCATCAGCTTAGAATTCCAAAAGGATTTTGGTATTTTAAAAACAATGCTTGCATTATGTCGACCAAGCCGGGATTACTCGTATTATCATTACTTTACTTTAGCATATTGTTTGGTATTGCCTACTATGCTGATAAACAAAGGGAACGTGGAAAAAGCCTGATCAATAATCCAACGATCTATGCACTTTCGTTAGGAGTCTATTGCACAGCCTGGACATTTTATGGCAGTGTGGGTCATGCTGCTAATTTTGGATTGACCTTCCTCCCTGTTTACTTGGGTCCAACATTGATGGTGCTTTTGTGGGGAACGGTTGTTCGCAAAATCATTCACATCTGCAAACTTTATTCAATCACCTCTGTCGCCGATTTTATTTCTTCCCGTTATGGTAAAAGTCCTGAGTTGGGAGGAGTTGTGGCCATTATTGCAGTGGTGGGTATCTTACCTTATATTTCTCTACAACTCAAAGCAATTAGTTTTACTTTTGAAATTGTCCGTCCTGTTGAAGAGTTGTTTACCTACTCGACTGAGATTACTCATTTTACAACAGATATTACCTTTTATATTACTATCATTTTAATCCTTTTTGCCATTTTGTTTGGGGTACGTCGCCTGGATGTTTCGGAACGGCACGAAGGACTGGTTGCCGTCATCGCCTTTGAATCCATTGCGAAACTGGTCGCTTCTATTTCGGTCGGGCTTTTTGTCGTTTACGGCATGTATGATGGTTTTGGTGATTTATTCGGGCAGGCCGCTCATGTTCCTGAATTACGTACACTATGGAGTATGGAAAAAGAAGGAGTGTATTCTGAGTGGCTCTTTTTGTTGCTATTGAGCATGTTGGCCATTTTATTCCTGCCCCGGCAATTTCAGGTTGCTGTTATTGAGAATGTCAATGAGAGTCATTTGAACCGTGCAATTTGGTTGTTTCCTCTTTATATGTTACTCATCAATATTTTTGTAATTCCAATTGCTTTAGCAGGACGCCTTCATTTTCCAAGCATGATGGTGGATGCTGATACTTTTGTTCTGACTTTACCACTGGCGGCACAGCAAAAACCAATCGCCTGGCTGGTCTTTCTAGGTGGACTGTCTGCCGCAACCAGCATGATTATTGTCTCCAGTGTGGCATTGAGCAATATGATTTGTAATTCTTTAGTAATGCCTATTTTAATTCGATTACCGATTATTAGAATTTATGAAGAAGCCACTTTAAACACAACACTATTGAGGGTGCGGCGAGGAAGTGTAGCAGTTGTCCTGTTGATCAGCTATCTCTATTTTCGTTTGGTCAGTGGTCATGCGTCTCTGGTTTCCACAGGACTGGTTTCCTTTTTAGCAGTGGCTCAGTTTGCTCCTCCTTTGCTGGGAGGACTGTATTGGAAAAATGCAACAAAGGCAGGAGCGTTAGCAGGATTATTGGTTGGTTTCGGGATATGGGGATACACACAACTCTTTAGTCAGCTGATTCAAGCTGGTTTTTTTCCTGAGTATATTTTAACCGAAGGACTATTTGGTATCAGCTTATTAAGGCCCATGCAGTTGTTTGGTCTGGATTCCATGAGTCCGATTGCTCAGGCTACTTTTTGGAGTTTATTGCTGAATACCGTCTGTTATATTGCTGTCTCTCTAATCACACAACAAGATGCGATCCAACGCAGTCAAGCCAACCTCTTTGTTGATGCCACACGCTATGCTGATAACCAGCGTCCTGGATTATGGCGAGGAACTGCCAACACTGAGGAATTGCGTGGTTTACTACAACGATTTTTAGGAGAAGAGCATACCGAGCAGACTTTGCGTGTTTATGCAGAACAACACAATCTAAACCTGGAGAGTGGTTTGCCGGCAGATCCCAGTCTGGTTCAATATACAGAAAAATTGTTATCTGGAGCGATTGGATCAGTTTCTGCCAGAATCATGGTTGCCTCTGTGGTCAAAGAAGAGCCTTTGAAAATGGAAGAGGTGATGGATATTTTGGATGCAACGCAGCAGGCCATTTCTTATAGCCAGGAACTTGAAGAAAAGTCTGAACAGCTTCAGAAATTAACGAGAGAGTTACGAGAAATGGATGCTTTGAAAGACGAATTCATCTCTGTGATTGCTCACGAATTACGGACTCCTTTGACGTCTATTCGAGCATTCTCAGAAATTTTATACGATAACCTGGAAATTAAGGTTTCTAAACGAGAACAATTCCTTTCTTTGATTATAAAAGAAAGTGAACGCTTGACTCGTTTCATCAATCAAGTATTAGATTTTGAGAAACTGCAATCTGGAAAAATACAATGGCACATGGAGGAACTCCAAATCAAGGATGTGATTGAAGATTCCATTAGCTCTATCAGTCAGTTAGCCAGGGATAAAAATATCGAGCTTCATTTTGATCCAGAAAATCTCGATGCTACTGTTTATGGTGATTATGATCAACTGATGCAGGTGATGATCAATTTGCTGTCGAATGCCGTTAAGTTTTGCCCCAAAAATAATGGGGAGATTTGGGTGCAAGTAGAAAAAATGAAGGATAAAGTGGAAGTGCGGGTAAAAGACAATGGACTGGGTATTTCACCGGAAGAAGAAGAACTGGTCTTTGAAAAGTTCAGACAAGTCCAAAAAGCAACACAAGATGGCAATCCGACAGGGACAGGACTGGGATTACCCATTTGTAAAAGAATTATTGAACACCATCAAGGTCAGATAGGAATTGCTCCAGGGAGTGAGGATGGTGCCATTTTTTATTTTACACTGCTATCTGCAGAGCACCGACACAAAAATAATGTTATAATGAAATTGCAGGCCGATCTTTAGGCGATTTCCGAATATGAATTTACCAGGATTGTGCCAGATTTTTTTAATTTTTATCAACCACTTTGCCCACGGGGGGGTATGGAGGAAAAGAAAAAAGTACTAATTGTAGAAGATGATCCGGTGATTGTGATTTCGCTGGAATTTTTAATGGATGAAAACGGGTATGCTGTTTTCATTGCCAAAACAGGAGAAGAAGCTCTGGAATTGGCGGAGGAGCATGAGCCTGATTTGATTTTACTCGATGTGATGCTGCCACAGCGCACTGGATTTGAAGTATGCCAAATACTAAGAGCTCAGGATAAATTTCAAGATACAAAAATTGTCCTATTGACGGCTAAAGGTCGTGAAGTGGATATTAAAAAAGGGCTGACTTTGGGGGCTGATGCTTATATCACCAAACCATTTTCGACAAGAGATTTAGTCAAAACTGTTCATGACATATTGGCAGATGAATCATGAATCATAAAATGCGTTTTTTTCTCATATGGTTTGGTTTTAATGCAACTCTGATTATTTCCATTCTTTTCATTGGAATCTTCGTTTTTCAGCAAATTTCTGCAGAAGACCGTCTTCATTTAATCACAATCCTCTCCCCTTACCGCTATTATCTACTCATCCCTTTTCTCAGTCTGCTGGCATTGATTGTTTTTGGCACAAAATGGCTATTGACCACCTTTTGGATCGTATTAGGCCAGATCGTTGAAGAGATGAAACTCAACCTCACCAGCAACCCTTCCCATCGCATCAATTTGCCTGGGAGTGGTGTCTTGAGCCAGATTGCTGATTTGTTCAACCAACAGGCAAACCAGATGGAGGAGTTACAGGTGCAGGTCGATGAGCAAATCACCGAAGCAAAAATGGAGTTGGAACGAGAAAGGAATGTACTGGCCCTTTTGATTGAGGCACTCAGTGAGGGGATTATTGTCTGCAATAAAGAAGGAATGATTTTGCTATACAACCAAATGGCTAAAACGTTTCTCAATCCTCCTTCAGATTCAGAACAAGCTCCTGCAAAATCCCAGGAAAAAACAAATTTTGTTGGCCTCGGTCGGTCGTTGATGACTATTATTGAAACCCCCCTTCTGGTTTATACCATCAATGAACTGAAAGAGCGGCAGCAAATGGGAAGTTCCAACCTGGAACAACATTTTATCATTGAGCATGGGGATCACCTGATTAAAGTAGAAGCCATTGGCATCATTGATCAAACCAAAAAATTGGGAGGATTTATTTTTATTTTTCAAGATGTTTCTCCCAAAGCTGATATTCCCCATTCCTATGAACGCCAACAGCAAAATCTCAAAGAAAAAATGCGAGCTGATCTGGCAAATGTCCGGGCATCTATTGAAGCGATCTTGGATTATCCTCATTTGCCAGAGCAAAAACGGACAAAATTTTTAGAAATTGTCCGGGACAACTCCATCAAATTGACAAATTTATTGGACCAGGATCCAGCCCAAGCCGTTCGAAATGTACAATCCATTTGGTCCTTGGGCGAAACATTTGTGAAAGAATGGTTGAATTCTTTGGATTCCAGATTAAAAAGTCTGCTTGCCTGCAAATTTGATCTGGACCTGGAGGCAGAGAACAGTTGGGTCAATCTAAACCAGTATCTCATGACACAAACACTGATTTATCTGCTCAGCCAGTTGCAAGATTCTCAATCTCCCAAATCTTTACTTTGCCGATTGCACCAAGATGGTCATTTTGTCATGATTGACCTTGTTTGGGATGGAGCCTCCCTTCTGGCAGAGCAGTTTCGTCAATGGATCACCCAGTCTGTCAAATGGGAAGAAATCAATACTCCTATCACCATTTCAGAAATCCTGCGTCACCACGATGCAGAAATTTGGCTGCACGAAGGAAATGGGGCAGAGTCGCACTACATTCGGCTTTTTTTTCCTAAAATGGAAAACAAGAAAAGGGTTTCTTCGAAACAACGTTCGATCTCCCTGGAGCATCGTCCAGTATTTTATGATTTTGATCTTTTTGATAAAACTCCTCATCCTGAGCTCGACAATGTCTCCTTATCTGAATTGACTTATACGGTGTTTGATACAGAGACCACAGGACTGGACCCTTCTGGTGGTGATGAAATCATTTCTATTGGTGCTGTGCGGATTGTTAATGGGCGTCTCTTGGAAGGAGAAATCTTTGAGCACCTGATCGACCCTCGCCGTTCAATTCCGCAAGAATCGATTGATATTCACGGTATTCGCCTGGAAATGTTGCAGGGCAAACCATTCATTGAACAAATTCTGCCCAGTTTTCATAAATTTGCTGAAAATACGGTACTGGTTGGACACAATGCCGCCTTTGACATGCGTTTTTTCCAGATGAAGGAAAAAGTAACAAATGTTTCATTTACCCATCCGGTCCTGGATACCCTGCTGCTTTCTGCAGTCGTGCATCCTTACCAGGATCAACACATCTTGGAAAAAATTGCAGAGCGTTTTAATTTGAAGGTGGAAGCACGGCATACTGCGTTGGGAGATGCTTTATTGACGGCAAAACTCTTCTTGAAATTAATCCCACTGTTGGCAAAACAGGATATTCACACTGTCAAAGAGACTTTGCTCGCGTCCAGAGAAACGCAATATGCCAAGTTGAAGTATTAAAACTACGCGAACGCCTGAGGAGAGGTTTCTCGAAATCCATCCTGTGAAAGTGCCCAAAGATAAGACCTTTGTTGTATACTTTCAGGAAATTTTCGTCGAATGTAATCTTCAATGACATCCACAATTTCCTCAGAATGGTGTTTGGCTGTATTAATGACCAGGTGGAACAAATGTGGGCTGTCCAGAGAAGTTTGATTGAAACGATAAATGAACTGGTTGCGTTGATTTTCATGTTTGACTACGTATGTGGAGGCTTCCGCTTCTTTCATATTATATTTATTCATAATGATTTGCACGCGATCTTCCAGTGGGGCCACCAATCTTACGTGTAAGCAGTTGGGTAGATCTTGAGTTAGTAAAACGCCGCCTCTCCCAAGGATGATACAATAGCCAGTTGATGCAAAATAACGAATGGCTTGCTTTAAATAGCAATAGACCTCATGTGGTTTGGAATATTGTTTTCTGGTAAAAAGCATTTTGGAGAAAGAACCAAAAACTGGGTTGAGTTCATTTTCAAAGTTGACACCCGTCAGTCCCGCATCCTGAGTCAGCTTTTGTAATAAATCACTGTCCAGTGTTAGCCAATTCTGAGGGAATGCTATTGTGTTTTGTAACTGTTTTTCGAGATCTTTTGCTACTTCATGCGCTTGACATCCAAACTGGCGCGAAATTGTGACACATGGGCGCATGGTATTCTTTTGCTTTTCTTGCTCTTTGGTAAACTGGTGCCATGCTGCCATTTTTTCATCCAACTCTGGATTGAATACAAATTCTTTTTTCATGTTTCTCCTCTTCGTTTTTGGGTGATATTTGTTCTAAATTAAGACAGCGTTGACTGAAAATAAAAATCAAAAATCAACATATCCTGCTCTAGTCAATAACTATAAAGAAAAATAAGACAAAAACGAGTTCTGAGGTGGTCAAATTCGTGCAGATTCGTGAAAAGTCCGGCTATTTAAAAGAAATGGCACGTAATTTGTGGAATAAGTTAGGGGAGAGAGACGGGATAGGAAATTTTTGATGAACAAGATCCTCATTATCAAACACCATTGAAGAGAGAGGAAGTTCACTAAATGGCGACTCAACTTCGAGAAGGGGTTGCCAACTCATAATGAACAACCCCTTCAAGTCATATGCTTTGTTCTAGTTTATTTGCATTTAAACAGAAAACACTTTCCTGAAGCACACTGCATTTTTTTAGTACATGCTTTACCTTTAGCCAGCAAGTCCTTACACTTTCTTTTTCCAGAGATAGGGTCTCCACAATATTGATTGCGTTTACAGTCAGAATTTGATTGACATTCGTCAGCATCCGCACACTTCCCCCAGGAACAGCGTCCAGTGGAGCATTGAATCGCTTTTGTGCAAGCCTGACCGTGTGCTTTCAGTGTCTTACACTTTCTTTTTCCAGAGACAGGGTCTCCACAATACTGATTATTTGCACAATCGGAATTCGATTGACATTCGTCGGGGTCTGCGCAAAACCCCCAGGCACAGCGTCCGGTGGAGCATTGTGCCGCTTTTGTGCAAGCCTGACCATGTGCTTTCAGTGTTTTACACTTTCTTTTTCCAGAGACAGGGTCTCCACAATACTGATTATTTGTACAATCGGAATTCAATTGACATTCGTCAGGATCTGCACAAAACCCCCAGGCACAGCGTCCGGTAGAGCATTGACGTTTGTCGGTACAAACCGCTCCATGATCTTTTTTAGTCCTGCATGTGTTTTTCCTTAGATCAATCCCTGTTCTTGAACAAAATTCGCTAGCTGCGCAATCCGAATCTTCTTTACAAGGTTCACTCGAAGTATCAGGTGTGAAGGTTTGTTGGGCAAGCTGTGAGCCTGTGCTGGCTTTTGCTTCGGAAGTTGCCCACATTTGCAGAAAGGCTTCAACCCCATTATTTTTAAGAGTGTTCAGATAATCTTCTTTGAGGCCAATAGCTTCCAGCTCTTTGTGCCACTTTTTCATCATGCCAATGTGAGAAAGGCCCTCGGTAACATGACGGCCATATGTATGCAGTTGATCAGCACTATCACTAATATTGGTACCACAACCAACAAAGGTTCTTGAGTGAACACCTTGAGTGACTGTTGCATAATCAAGTGAATATCCCACGTTTAACCCTTCGTCAATCAGCCATGCCAACATTTTGGCTGTTTCGGTGCTCGTTTTAGGGCAGTCCTCAGTAATGCCTGATTGCGCATATTCTATAGAATCTGTGGGGCCCATTCTTAAGCCGAAAAAACCGCCGGTTTCGCGCACAAATGTAAGCTCTTCATCATCAAAATCATATTCGTGGCGTATGAAACTCTTCTTATTCGTCAATCTTTGGTTTGGCTTATTGTGGAGTGCATTTAGTGGGTATGTATCGAATACCTTAGTTGCAATTTCATGTATATGTTTCCTGGATCGGCTAGAGACATGGTCTATATTTACAATCATGCCCTTGAGCATGGCTGCTCTGACCACGCGTTCGCCATCGTAAGAGAGCCCTAAATTATTGCGTTCAATTTTATTGACTACTGTGCTGCCGGCCTTGTCGCCTTCACGAGTAAAACCTGGTGGCTTGGGATACAGTTTGAATCCGTTAAATGCATTTGCGCCTCTGGACAGATAGTCAAGAAAATTAACCTCTGAAATATCACTGAATTTATAACTGCAATTGTCTGTAATCTTTCCGCCTTTGAATGCATTGTCTCCACAGTTGTTATCGCACAAATTTTTCCCCAGTCTGCCTTTCAAGGGAAACTGGCCGACGTTATCATCGTAGTAAAAGCAACCTGATATGGCTTGTGTCATCCGAATAGCTTTCCCTCCAGCGGATTTTTTGGGTAAAAAAACGTCGGCTCCACTGAGACGACTGTTCACTTTATGAGCCAGGTAAAATGTTCTCACTCCTTCGTTATAGTATTAATACTATAACGAAGGAGTGAGAACATTTTACCTGGCTCATAAAGTGAAC
>JANQHV010000286.1 GCA_028282505.1 SAR324 cluster bacterium
TCTCAATCAAGGCTTTCAATAGAGGTGCATTGGGGCAGATTTTTTCATTGTTCCACAAGAGGGAGAGTCCTTCATGGGTGAGTTTTTGGTGCATATAAACCGTTCCTTCACGTTGGGGGCTGCGGTGAAAAAAGTTATAGCCGCTAACGCCAATCAAAAGGAGGCAGACGACTACTTGTGAAGTACGAGGCCATTGGATGGTTTGCAATCTTCGCAAAATCCAAGCTAGTCCAAAAATAGCAGAGACCTGTACACAGGCCAGCAGCATGGAGGCATTTTGGAACTGGATGGTTCTCAACAGGGGATCGGTGGAAAGTCCAAAGATGATGAAGATGCCGGCTGGTAAGAGAACACGCCAGTTGAGCAAACTCAAAAACAGCCAGGGCATTAATAAATCTAGCAGGTACTTTGCATTGTCCTGGATGAATAAATGCTCGATCACCAGTGCTGGTTGGGTCAATACTCCCCAGATGATTTCTGGAACGTTGGAACCTAAATACGTCCAGCGATAGAGAGGGGCTTGAATTCCTAATGCTGGAATGAGCCAAACATTGACTCCGATGAAAAAGAGAATAGAGACAATAATGGTACTGAGGAAGAGCTTGCAGTCTTTGAAATAAACGTAGTGAGCAATCGATAAGGGAATGACCAATAACGCCGTGTGTTCTTTGCAAAACAGCATCACCCCCAGGCAAATGAGGGCTTGTGTTGATTTTCGATACTCCAGGGCAAGAAAGTAAGCCAGCGTGAGTGGAATCGTCAGGACCACCCAGTGGAAATCATAGAGATTGATGTACCAGATGGCTGGATTGAGGATGCTGAGCAGCGAAATCACCAGTCCCCATCTGGAACTTTTTAGAATTTTTTGTGCTAAAAAAAAAGACAACAGTGGGATGGAGGCAAAGGCCAGATTTTGGAAGATCAGCAATGTCCAGACGGAGGGAAACATGGTGAAGAATGGAAGCAGGATGATCCCAATCGGATCAAAATGATCCCCCAGCCAGGTGCCGTTCATGATGCTGTACAATGGCCATTTTTCTGAGTTCCAGGCCAGCAAGTGAGCCGACCAGGCTAAATCGGCATCATAGAAAAAACAGGCATACATGATGTTGCACAATACCGTAATGGTACAAAAATAGCCCAGGCTGATCAAACATGCGCCATAGAGAGGGAGTTGCTGAATGGATTTAGATTGCATAAGTTTAAGAATTGTCATGAGGTGGTATTCATTTTGGGTAGAATCGTTTCTTTTGGAGAATGATGTTTGAAAAATCTTGCGAAAAACAGGGGTTTTGTAATAGTTTTGCTTGTTTAATATGGGCATGATCACATTTTCGACCACCTGAAATTGTTCCTCCCCTTACCAAGGGAGCGGGGCCGACCTTCGGGTAGGAGGGGTTGGTGCTATTAACCGACAACCTCCCCTATCCCCTCCTTGCGAAGGAGGGGAAATAGTTTATGCACAACTGGCCAAAAATATGACCAACCCCTTTATATAGTGTTTCAGAAAAGTTTTTTCAAAATCCCCCTGCCCCCCTTTGAAAAAAGAGGGAAACTCCAAGAAAAAACTTTTCTGGAACACTATACTAGATAATTTTAGGAGCCTGCGCGGTCCACTTGATTTTCAAGATTTAAAAGATTGTTAATATCGTGCTTAGTACCGCTTGATCTTGATTTTATCTGCGTCCAAAAATTGTAAGAACTATTGTTACTTCTCATTCATAAAGGCACCTTCATGGCGCTGACCCGTTTACTTTACTATTTTTACCAGATTAAGAATTTTGCAGACAGGCACCGTTCGTTGGCTGCCTTTTTCTATGTAACCCTTGGAGTCATTCTTGGTGACATCGCCTTCCATGAATACTTCTATGATATGTATGCTTTTTATATAGAAGTTCTCTTTGGACAAAGCCTGCAAAATGTGGCCAATGTGGAAATGGATTTTACCCCGGAAGTCTGGCTGGCCCTACTCAGTATGGTTCTCGGTACTCTGATTATCGTGATCTCCATTGCATCTCAAAGCATCCCCAAATTGATCGACTTGTATATGGAGGACTGGGCCAGTTTGTTTTATGTCTGGTTTCTCATCATTTCGGGCACTCATGCAACGTTTATCAAATTATATGGAGAAGTTGATCTCATCCGGCCTTCCAGTCGAGTGTTCAACATTCATTTTTTGCTCACCATTTCCGTGATCCTGGCTTTTCCGTATATTTTTTATATCTTGAAATATACAAAGCCCAGTAACGTCATCAACAAAATTTTTCTTGGCAACCTAAAGCGGGTGCAGCAGCTTTCTTCATGGCGCTTTAATTTAATTGTGAATATCTCCGGGCTTGTCGAAGAAATCCAGTTTGTCATTTTTGAAGCAATGAATCAGTTGGATGATCTGTTGGAATACGTTTCTTTCAAAGAGCCAAAGGCTGATATCATCCAAAACATGAGCCTGACGATTCAGGAATATGTCCGCCTTAAGTCTTCCATCAATCCCTTGTTCTTCAAAGTCAGCCCGAAGGTGCGTTCTGATATTTCATTCAAGACCATGATTGGGCAATTTGGAGACATGGAAGAAACCTCTACGTTTTACGAACAGAAGTGTTTCCGGCTCATGGGAAATGTTTATATCAAATTGCTCGAACAAGGGCAATTTGACTTAGCATCCTTGTGTGTTGGGGAGATGACCGAAGTGGGGCGTGTCGCCATTGAAGTGGGAGATGATGCCCTGTTGGATGTGTTGATCATTCGCTTCAAT
>JANQHV010000294.1 GCA_028282505.1 SAR324 cluster bacterium
CAGAAAAGATGCGGTGCCCTTCATCGTTAAGGATTTGTTTGATGTTGATTTTTAGGGTGCTCAGTACCATTTTTTAAATTTGAAAATCACTACAATTAAGGACAAATATGATAAGAGTTGTTTATAGATGGAGAGTGCAAAAATCTGATGAATCAAACTTCAGGACTGCGTGGGCAAAAGCAACGACTTCAATAAGAGAAAGTACACTAGGTGCCAGGGGAAGCGTGCTTCTGCAAAGCCAGCAAGACCCCACAGAATTTGTCACCATTGCTCGTTGGGATAAACTGAAAGATTGGCAAACATTCTGGAAAGATTCAACTCGCACAGAAATGCAACGAATGCATTCCCTGGCGGAACGTTTATCAGTCGATGTCTATGAAGAAATAGAAGATCATACGGTTTAGCTGGAGTAAATATGACATTTGATATTTGGATTACTTACACATTGGCGGCATCTGTTATCTTAATTATCCCAGGCCCCACCATTTTACTGGTCATCAGCCACTCTTTGACTCAAGGCCGAACAGCCACTCTTCCCCTGGTGGTGGGAGTCACTTTGGGAGATTTTGTGGCGATGACACTATCCCTTGCAGGGCTGGGCGCTATTTTAGCGACATCCGCAACGCTATTTTTAATCATGAAGTGGATTGGCGCAGCATATTTGATTTATTTGGGAATTCGATTGTGGAGATCACCTGTAGAAACAATGGAATCTTTATCAATTGAACAAACCAATAATGCCTATTCACTGTTCAGAAGCGCATTCATTGTAACCATGCTCAATCCTAAAGGCATTATATTTTTTGTTGCATTTTTGCCTCAGTTTGTGAATCCACTGGTTGATAGTTCAAGGCAACTGCTGATTTTGGGCGCTACATTTCTCATCTTAGCAGCCATTAATGCCACCATTTATGCTGTGTTTGCAGGGAAAATGAGACAACTGTTTGTCACTCACAAAACACGGCTCTGGTTTAATCGTTGTGGGGCTGTTGCACTGGTTGGTGCCGGTGTTCTGACTGGAGCCATGCGACGCAGTCAGTAGATTCAACAACCAATAAATAGATCAGGATTTTTATTTTTTTGAATGACATCAATAACTCAGGAGTTGTAAGTTTTCAGTGATCAGTTTTCAGTTTCCTATAATGCATTAGAATCAAAGGACTTTAGTAAATTATGCTGATTTGATATGCCCTTCTTAAAGTTCGATAATTTCAATAGCTTGGGAAATACTGAGAACTGAAAACCTGAGAGCTTATAACTGTCGTAATCAATCAGGAAAAATATGACTAGCTACAAAGAATATAAAGTAATTTATGTTGCCGAAGGAGGATTAGGTACCCTATTTTTAGGGGCGTCTGGATTGCCTTTAAAAAAAATTGAAACCGTACTCAATGAATATGCCGCAGAGGGATGGCAAGTAGTTTTTCAGGTCATCGAAAATAAAAGATTCTTGTTATTTTGGAGTAGAGAGGCTGCCATCATCACACTGGGACGATGAGTTTTGCTGTGGAAAAATAATTGACACTACTAATTACCTGACGTAAGGTAGGTAATATGAAAACAACATTAAATACAAAAAGCAACATTCTGGATTTGGCACAAGATTTTTTGCAAACTCGCTCTATGGCAGGTTTTAGTTTTCAAGATCTGGCTAAAGGAATCGGGATCAAAAAAGGCAGCCTGTACTATCATTTTGAATCCAAAGAGGAATTGATCATCGCATTACTGGAAAGGGTGCATGGCCGGTTACTTGAGGCATTCAGACAAGTAGAGAATGAGTCTGCATGGGTGAGGTTGGAAACTTACCTGAATATTTATGGCAAACATTTTGGACCAAGTGAGAAAATGTGCCCAGGAGGATCGTTTGCCAGTATATGGGGAACTGTCTCTGAGCCTTTGAAAAAATCAGTCAAGCGCCTTGGTACAACACATGTCAAGGAAGTCACTCGCATTGTGGAAAGTGGTCGGGATAGTGGTGAGTTCAAACGAACAGACACGACCCCAGAAGAAGTGGCTATCTGGATTATCAGTACTGTGCAAGGAGCCATGTTGACTTCACGTATCATGGAGACAGGGGATATGTTTAAAATTGTCATGAAGCAGTTGAAAGATTTTCTGAAACCACCTTAAAATTTTTTTGTCTAATTTAATTACCTGTCGTCAGGTATGTTTCAAAATTCAATTGGAGTTGAAAATGAAACTAGAATTGTATGGAATGCCATTTAGTAATAAATACAACGTTGTAAAATCAGCATTGTTAGAAAAAAATTTAGAATTTGACGAAATTTCGGCAACCCCCTCTCAAGAAAAAGAGTTTCTAAAAAAAAGTCCGATGGGGCTAATACCATTTTTACGGGTAGATCAAGGAAATTACATTTATGAATCTTGGGTAATTTTAGAATACCTGGAAGCGTCTTTCCAGGATACACCCAGATTACTTCCAACTAATCCAATAGAGATATCTATTTGCCGTTCCATTAGCTTTTTGATTAACTTATACATAGAATTACCAGCCAGAGCATTGCTATCGCTTGCTTTCGGCCAACCTGTTTCGGATAACATGATCCAGCAGGCAGCTCAGGATGTCCAAAAAGGAATGAAAGGGTTGCAACAGGTCATTAAGCTGAATCCATTTATTGCTGGTGAACAGTTTACTCTTGCAGACTGCAATGCGTTTTTTAACCTAAACCTTGTATCGTTTCTACTCAAACAAGCAACAGGCAAGGATCCCATGCATTCTATTGAGGGGCTGCCGGATTATCTTACCATGATTGGGGAGCGTCCTGTTTTTGCGCAGTGTGTTCGAAATCAACGTCAGGCATTTGCTCAAAGGCAAAACAAACGGTAAACAAAGATAGAAAAAAATACAACTTCAAATCTGAAACTGATCTGATAAAATTCTTTGGCAAGAGTAAAGGTTTATAAAATTTCAAAACCGTGATGAAAGGTTACAAATTTGGACATAACATACCAAAATGGATTGCCAGAGAAATACTTCGATGCGGCAGTCGAATTGTATGAATCGGCATTTGGAGAAAAGTTTTCACACGCGATACCGAACCGTGCTGATAGAATTTCGTTAATCAGAAATGGTTTTCAAGCAGAATTTGCCATTACGGCTTTCGCTGATAAGCAGTTGGTTGGGTTGGCAGGTTATCATACCCGATCGGGTAGTTTGACAGGCGGAATATCCGAAAGTGCTATTTTGAAAAAACTAGGTCTCTTGCGGGGCATAAAGGCATGCGTGATTCTCAGCTTGTATGAAAGAACACCTGCTCCAGGGCAATTGGTCATGGATGGTATTGTCGTTCTCTCGACTTACCGAGGTTACGGTATTGGGACAGAACTCTTGAAACGTCTTGTTGTTTATGCCTCAAAAGACGGTTATAATATGATCCGATTGGATGTGATCAATACGAATCCATCAGCCCGGAAATTGTATGAACGCTTTGGTTTCAAGGTGATACGCGAGGAAAGCTATCCATATCTGAATCGCATTTTAGGGTTTGGTGGTTCGGCAACTATGGAATATACCTTGAATAAAAAATATTTAGTTCTGTGTTTAACGAAGGATGGAGAGCCTGATTTTATATTTGGAAAAGTCTATGTCGCTGAAGATGACGAACATACCGCAGAAAGTGGACTGATCCGTATATGGGACGAATTTGATGATGATGGGTTGCATTCACAACAACACTTCACACGAGTTAAGGTTCCGGTGGAAGTACTTTCAACTTTTATTGAAGATGTTAAGAATCATTAAGAATATGGATTGGCCATTCTTGATTACCTGTTCACTGTAGTGGAGGCAGCAGTATGCGGAGCTTTGTGAGCCAGGGGGTTGTCGCTTCATTGACTTCAGTATTGACCCAGAATTTAACGGCTGCATTGACAGCTTGATTCTGGTAGAAATTGACAAAATTAAAGAGAAAAAACGCACTCGTTATATCAAAATCAGGGGACATAATACTAATTAATGTTTTTAAAAACATTAATTAGTATTATGTCCCCTGATTTTGTTCCCTAATTTTTCAATAATAAGAAACGCTTATAAAAATTTCTCAGAAAAATTGAAACAAACCACAGGGCCAGACGACTATATTTGCAAAATAAAGTCAGTTTCATCCTATTCTTGATACGAAGTTGCGTTTAAAAGTATACAATATGCATCCTGACGGTACGCCGAATCGGCTTGTCGAAAGATCTCTTTGAAATGATTGAGATTCTTCGCAAGCTCAGAATGACAAAATATTCTGGAATGTCACTTTTTTAAACGCAACTTGGTATGAGTAGTTATGAATAAAGATTTTGCACGTTTCACTCCTCCCAACTGAAGATCGGCCCTGCTCCCTTGAAAAAGAGAGAAAATTAGCTCCCCTCCTTGCCAAGGAGGGGATGGGGGAGGTTCTGCGAAAAGTTGAAATTCTTACTTTTATACTTGCTTAAAAGCATTAAAGAAAAATTTTCTTAAATCAAAAAAGAAAGGAAATCCATGAAAACAAGTGACTTGTTAGTGAAGGCTTTAGAAAATGAAGGTGTTGAATATATTTTTGGTATTCCTGGAGAAGAAAATCTGGATTTTCTTGAGTCGTTGAGGCATTCGAAAATCAAGCTCGTTCTAACACGCCATGAGCAAGGAGCAGGTTTTATAGCGGCTGCTTATGGACGACTGACAGGCAAGACTGGAGTTTGTTTATCAACCCTGGGACCTGGCGCAACCAACTTTGTCACCTGTGCTTCTTATGCCCTGTTAGGAGGAGTGCCTGTTTTATTTCTCACAGGACAAAAACCAATCAAA
>JANQHV010000189.1 GCA_028282505.1 SAR324 cluster bacterium
AGGAACCTCTGCAAAAGATGACGACAATGAAGATGTCAAGGGAGGAGAAGCCAGAATTTTAGAAGACAGCTATTCTGTAGATCCAGACAATGAAGGCTCCCACCCCGTCACCTATGTCAGTTGGTATGCCGCAAGTGTGTTTTGTGAGGCAATTGGCTGGCGCCTTCCTACAGAGGACGAATGGATTGCTGCGGCGGGAGATGGAAAGTATCCATGGGGGAATGAAGCCCCTACATGTGATCGTGCAAATTTTGCATCTACGGAGAAAGATAATGGATACTGTGAGGCAGATACAGTTGATGTGAGTACAGGGCAAGCCACAGGACAAGATGGAGAGCAAATGCTGCATTTAGCAGGTAATGTTGCTGAATGGACCAATACCCAGGTTGCTGATGATGATAAAGAAGACAATCAAAAGGATCGTGTTGTTAAAGGAGGGGCATGGGATAGTGGTGCGAGTGCCTTAGAAATCGCAAGTGATAAATTTGTTCTTCCCACAAGTACTTTGGCAAATGTTGGCTTTCGATGTGTCAAATAATTGTTTGATAAAAAAAGAGGTATATGGGACGGCTGACTGATTTATTGAATAAACGAGGTCTTGTTGATGTGGAAATGGAAGAGACCCCGCAACAACAAGACTTTTCGAAAATTCCTATCATCTCTTTAGAAAAAAAGTTTATCAAAGAAAATCTCATTGATGAAATTAAAGAGTTTTTACAAACTTCATCTGCAGCATACCCCAGTAAAAAAAGACTGTTTGACAAATTGCCATCGATTGGGGATTTTTACATTCCTGCCATGATGAATGGAAGGGTGATCGAGTGTTCTGATGCTTCTTTTCAAAAAAGAGGCGATCACCTGGTTATCCGTGCCAAAGCCTATGCGTTCGATGGATATGAAGTGAAGTATTTGTTTTTTGATAAGGCCGATAATACCATACAAAAAGGGAAATTCGATGAATTTCCACGTGATGGATTTGGACGCTCCATGGGACAGTTGGGATTTCAAGAAGATATTTTATGTTGGGTGAAAAAGAACTTTGCTGAGGTATAGAACCCGTTTGGAAAAGATAGTTTGTTGCCAAAAATCAATCTCGTTGAGCTGGTTTTTGAGAAAGTCTAAGGCAAATAGCCAGCCTACTTAACGAAAATTTTCTCAAAACAAACGCCAATGAAGCGGTTTTGCAACAGAATCCAGTTTTTCAAACAGGTTCTTGATCACCGTTGATTACTTGTTTCCAATAAAGTCACAGCACTTCGTAAATCCTTTGCCCATTGATTGGGTTGACATTCGTATTTTCCATCCTGACCAGCATGTCCTGTTTGAACTCCAATCGATTGCATCCCCAAACGTTGTGCTGCTTCAAAATCAGAAGTAGCATCCCCGATAAATACAGCCTTTTTAAAATCAATCTTGTATTTTTCAGCTGCCTGTTCAAACAATAGAGTACCAGGCTTGCGGCATGCACATGGATGACACAGTTCCTTAATCCATCCTTCTTGCCAGTAAGGATAGTGAGGGCAATAAAACAGATCATCGATGTGTGCTCCTGCATCATGCAAATGTTGATTCAATTTCGAACAAATTTGTTCAAAGACTTCTTGCGTCAGCAAGCCTCTAGCAAATGCTCCTTGATTGGTAATCACAATGCATAATTTTTTTTGTTGATTAATTTGTCGAATTGCTTCTAAACTACCAGGAATGAATAACAGTTGCGTTGGTGTCAAAATAGGCCCAGGTTCTTCATTAATTACTCCATCACGATCTAAAAATATGGTTTCTGGAAGCATACTCATGGATTTTCTATTTGATTTAATTTTGAAAAATGAATTCCTTAGAAGCCGTGTTAAAAATATTTACCGTTACGAAAATTTGTCAAAACGAGCGACTTTTTGAGGAATTTGAGGCGAATAGTCGGTAATATGTAACAAAAATTTCCTAAAAAATGAGCCGTTTTGGCGGATTTGCAATAGGATTAAGTATTTTTAACACAGCTTCTTAGATCAGTATTTTATCTACTTTTTAGGATATATGGCAGGAACATGCAATTTAGAAAACGGAAGTTACAGCAATACAAACTTTATTTTTTGATATTAATGATCTCTGTATCTTGTATCAAAATATTTCCTGAAATCAGTTTAGCTGATACAACATTCCCAGAGCAAGCAGAGCGTTTGCAGTTGGTTAATGCACATCTATTGGATTTTCGTCCTAATGGAGCTCCCTTTGTCTTAGACAGAAAATGGGGGATTGGATTGGATCTTTTAGTTTGGCCTTCTATAGATGATCGGGTTGGAAATAAAGATGAAGATATTGATGCGCCATCTGTTGTCCCCAGGCCAAGAGCACGTTATCATTTCAATGAAGGCATGTTCATTGGGGCAGCATGGCTTCCTCCTTTAGAAGTTAAAAAATTTCGTGCCAATATGTTCAGTCTGGAAAGCGGGGTCAATTATGCTTTCAGCCCTTTCAGCCTTGGGCTACGGGTATTTGCCGCCGATGGATCTGTACGAGGACCGGTCACGGATAAGGACAAACGGGATATATTCTATATCAATCGTACTGGATTTGATGCAACTGCAGGATATCGTTATCAAGCATGGACCCCTTATATTGGAGTAGGCACCGGGCATTTGAATACGGAATTTACTATTGTCGTAGATGGTGTTGATCTAAAAATTGAAAATGCTGCTTACCTTTACAGCTTGATTGGAGTCTCTTATACTACAGGGACTTTTATATTCACTGCAGAACAATACCAGACAGATACATTTTTACATCATTTTGCCCTTTCATTGAATTACTTGTTTTCTATTTAGTTTTTGAACAGCAACTCTCTCATGCCTGATTTTCATCTGTTCTGTTAGTCATGCAGGCATTTCAGTCTGTTCAAATGAATTTTGAATTAACCCAAAAATTGACGGTTCAATATAACCCACTGGATATATGGAAACAGCAAAAACAAATACTTGGATCATTTTAATTTTTCTCTGTCTGGCAGTTCTGTTGTACGGATGTTCGGATGCCGACACATTGGGAGACGAGGAGCCACAAGAAGTCCATATCACAGGAACCCCAACCTGGGAAAATGGGATTAGACGTTTGATGAAATTAAAATGTGCTCTTTGTCATACCATTCCTTTTACTGATGTGACCCCTGAAAATGCTCCTCAAAATCTCAATTTAACTGAATATGAAAGTACAGATGATGTTCGAGGAGCTGTTGACATAGTTTCCTGGATCAATGCAGGAATTTTAGAAAAATCTGTTGCCAATGTGCGACAAATGCCATTAGAATATTCTACTCCTTTGACTCAAAGTGAAATAGAGGCATTGACCATGTGGGCCACACAGGGAGGGCCTAAAAATGATGAATAATCAACCCTGGCCCTATTTCTTAGTACAGCGACTCATAATCGATTAGACTAGGCGTCACCGACTAGTCGTTCCCGGCTAACCACCCGAAACTAGCCGTCCGCAACTAGCGGCCTACCCTCATCATAATTTCTGGGATGGTATCTATTTAAGACGAGACAGTTAATAAAATCAATGTCTTACCGGATCTCTCCCGACCAAAGGTCGGCCCTGCTCCCTTGAAAAAGGGGAGGAGATCATTTCTTTTCTAGTTTTTAAGGAGGAACCAGGGAAAGTTTTGTCCCAAAATGAGTCGGTAGCCCCTGGGATTCATAAGAAGTAAGATTAAGATGTAAGATTAAGATCACGAATGTGACAATAAGAATTCGAATACTTATTTCTGATTAGTGGTACTTAGTGAAAAAATAATATAAAGGAGGTCATATGAAAACAAATTTATTGGCAAAACGTATTTTTTTGTTACCATTGATGATTGCTGCTTTATTGTTCGCGCTCTCTAGTTGTGGTGGCGGAGGAGGTGGGGGCGGAAGCTCTTCGCCAACATCTACCACTGATTCTACTTCTGATAACGATTCCATGACAGAAAGCCCGGACAGTACTCCTGCAGAAGATGTGTCTACCGCATCTGGTGATTCGAGTAATGGAGAAAGCATTTATACTTCTCAATGTGCCGTGTGTCATGGAAATTCTGGGGAAGGAGGAACAGGGCCCAGTTTGGTGGAATGTAGCAAATGTAGTTCGTTTGAAGTGTTGCAAAGTCAGATTGAAACAACAATGCCTCAGGGAAATGCCAGCTCTTGTGTTGATACATGTGCCAATGATGCTGCTGCTTATATTTTAGAAGCATTTAATTAGTTGCTGTTGCAAAATTAGGATTAGGGAGAGGATTTTCATATTTCTCTCTTTTAGTCTGTTATTTTCAATTGAGCAACTGAGACGAGCTATAAAAAGATTTACTTTTATGCCAACGACCCACAAGATTGAAAATAATATTTGCATTGTTTCTCTTGACGGGGATGTCACCTTACATTCTGCGAGTGAGATCATGAATTATACTAAAATATTAACCCAGAATGAGGATATTCAGGGAATGATCCTCAATTTCAAAAAAGTGGGTCATCTGGATTCAGAAGGAATTAGTATAATTGCATCACTCGCTCATCAGTTTCTGGGGCAACAAAGAAAATTTGCCCTCTGTGAGTTTGGGTGGGAAATAACAAACTTACTCACCCTATCTGGCCTGGACAAACTCATTCCGTTTTATTTTTCTGAAAAGGAAGCTTTAGAAGGGATTCAAAAAACTCAATAATCACGCCCTGGCAGGATATCTGTTGCTATTCTCTCTTCATATACTTCAATCAAATAATCTCTATATTGTTCCAGTCTTTCCAGACATTGTCTTCTCTTTTCTTCCCGACTCACTGAATCCGCAAAAGGGAGCATTACCTGATGAATGGCATGTTGTAAAGAGGTTTGCGGGTTATGAATCAGGTACAATAAAAATTGTAAGCCTCGGCCTTTTTTTTCTTTATAAATGAAGAGCAGCAGCGCAATTAGACAGGCAAAGTCGACATTACGATCTATCTGGTGAAAGACATATTTTTCAATAGCATGCATATACTGGTTACTATTGAATTTGCGTGGTGAATTTCCTACTTTATTCATATGCTCATAATACAAATGAATTAAAATGGAAGAACTCGCATAACTCCAGGCTTTCTTAAATGCTTGCAGAGGAAAAATGCTTCGTTTATGGCTTAGCTTGAGAATGTCACTATAGTCATGAGTAATCCCAAGAGTGGTTTTCAATTCATGCAGAGTTGGTTCCCGAAATTTAAAATTGTAGGACAGTTGCTGCAATTTTTTATGCTCCGCTGACTCCAAAAACACCTCTTCCTTTCTCTCCAGACGAGCCTGTAGCCAGTGTTTCAGATAAATCAATGCTTCAAATATTTTTTGATAAATGGAATTTTTATATTTTTTCTGTAATGCTTTTGTCTCTTTGGACCATTGTTGCACAGGAAGTGTTTTTGGCAATAGCTTGATCAGATACAGGGGAAATTTTTGTTCTTGTTGCTTCAATTGAGGCCCCAGTTCGACATCTGGAATCAGGAAAATTTTCACTTTTCCTTCTCTTTTCAATTGTTTCATTTGAATGTAAACTTGTTCCAATATTCCCAACAACTCTTCAGGATCGACTCTTTCTGTGAGACGAACGATGATTTCTTCAATGAATCCGATTTTAGCTAGAATTTCTTCTATTTTATTGGTTGCTGCTTGTATGTACTGAACTTGGGACTTGTCTTCAAAAAGATTATAAGCCCGCATTTCATGAGGAAGAATAAGATGCAATTGGGCATTCAATTGTTCGATTTGATTGATAGTACGGAGTAGAGTATTTTCTGGGTGGAGCCGAAATTCTTCTAAAAAATCTTGAAAAATCTGATCTATCGTTGCTGTAATTTCTGGTGACAATTTTTGTTTTTCCCACTGCTCCATCCATTCTTTTGTAACTTCGCGTTGGATTGCAACTCTTTGTTTTTTGTAATTCATACGGTATTTTTTTGCATACGCTTTACAACAATTTTGGAAGGTCGAGGAGGAAAATTCATTACTCCGAATGGCTTCTAGCTGATCTGGAATAGAAACGGAAATGGCATCATCATAATGACGATTGGCACTTTGATAAAAAGGAAGAGAAAGGACATACTCGTTTAGATAAATATCACCCATGAATTTTGCAAATAGCGTACGGGTGATGTTAATGACTTCTTCGTTGGTTTGAATTTGATTGGGAAGTATAATGATAACGGTATAGACCCGAGAAATTGGATTAAATTGCAACTGGGAGGCTGGCAAAGAGACACTGGCGGGAATGGGACGATTGGTTTCCTGTTCGTAAGTTTCTATATCCAAAAACCTGACTTGGTGATTTTGATCACGCAAAAAGAGTCCCTGTTTTGCAGAAAATTCCAAAATAGCCACAAAAAGCCGTTTTAGAATAGAAGCTACCTTTTGTGGAATTTTACCTGCAAAATGAAGTTGTCTGAGAACATGCTGTTCATCGAAATTAGAATCACTTTTTTGCTGATCATGCTCCCGGATTTGTTCTTCCAATAGGGCTCGGTTGAATTCTCCAAAACGATCTGCTAAAAAATCATCATCATTCCGATTCATGAGAAAGTGGGTCCTGGAAAAATATTGAACTCATTATCGTTTTCGAACCCCTGCCAATTCACTATTGTAATTACGTAAAGTTTTTGGTCCTTCTAAATCAGCTTTTAAACGAATTAAATCGAAAAAACCTTTACTATCTAAATCAGTATTTGGGTAACGTCGTTTTAAATAGCTCCATAAATTTAGAAAATTTTCTTCTTCTTCGAGTTCATTTTTTTCAATTTGTTGTTTGTCAAGAGTGTTGTTCATAGTATTCATTGCTTTTCTCCTTAGCTGTTGAAGTATTCATGGAATCCTTTCACAAACTTCATTTCAGCGGAACATCAACTCATGTAGATGTTCTTTGGTGATATTGTTTTCCTATGCAGCAATAAGCAAGAATTTTGCCTTTCTGTATTTTTATCAAAATCTATAGTTTTGTTTTTCTGAAATCTGTTTTTTGTTAGTGGGTTTGGTGAATGTGATACAAATTTCAGATCATACTCCACGTATCCTGGACACATAGAGTTTTTTTCAGAGAATTAAAATGAATAAGAGTTCCAATGAATTGTCAAGTTTTCATTACAAATTTCAGATAGTTATGCATATTTTTTTTCATACAAATTCTAAATTAGAAGATGGTGCTTCTTTACAGAGCACATAATTGATGTAATTTTACAATAAATTTGTCACACTAGAGAAAAGAATTGTTGAATATTTAGTTACTTACAGGAGTAAAATTTGCAAGAACAACAGTGTGGTTTTATTGGACTCATTGGTCGGCCTAATGTGGGAAAATCGACTTTGCTCAACCAAATCATTGGACAGAAAATTTCGATTACTGCTCATCGTCCCCAAACGACTCGCAACCGGATTTTAGGAATCAAAACAATTGATCAATGCCAGATGATTTTCATTGACACGCCTGGTTTACATACTTCTGAAAAACTTCTTAATCAGCGGATTGTCAATTATGCACTACAAACTTTGCAGGAAGCCGATTTGAATCTACTGCTGGTTGAGCCAGTTTCCCCAAACAAGGATAAGATACACAAAGAAGATGCAGAAATCATAAAACACATAGGCCATAAAGTGTCTCAAACCATCTTAGTAATCAATAAAATGGATGATGTTGAGCCTGAAGTTGTCCTCCGTAGCATTTCTATTTTTAATCAATGGGGACCTTTTGCCGAGATTGTCCCTATATCTGCTTTGAAGACAACCAATGTGGAACATTTGATTGAGACATTACAGGGATATATCCCAAGAGGAACATTTTATTTTGAAAATGATCAAATTACGGATGTATCAGAACGTTTTTTAGTGAGTGAATTTGTCCGCGAAGAATTATTTCGTATTTTGCAGCAGGAATTACCTTATTCGGTTGCAGTAGAGGTCAACTCATTTGAAGAAACTCCTAACCTGATTAAGATTCACTGCCAAATTCATGTGGAGAGGAACTCTCAAAAAGGTATTGTTATCGGAAAAAATGGTAAAGTGCTCAAGCAGATTGGCAGTGCAGCTCGTCGCAAAATTGAATATTTGCTTGGCAATAAAGTATTTTTATCGCTTCATGTCAATGTTCTGAAAAAATGGAGTTCCAATCCACAGTATCTGGACAGTCTGGGATTGAGTTAACAAAACACTGGGGGTAAAGATTTCCCGATGAAGTTAAAAATCACTCTTCTAATTAGTGGATATTGTGTGATCATTACGTCTTCTTTGCTCGTTTCATGGGAGCATGGGATTGGGGTGACTGCGTTAATTGCTGCCCTTCATAGTATCATTGCCATGTTGAAAAAAAATGGAAAAGTGATACTACTCAATGAAGCATCTTCCCCTAACTCTTCTAAGAAAAAATCTTCTGCTAAACGCACTTCTTCCAAAAAAGAAGAAATCTCCGAAATCGCTGGATTCAATAGCAACGTCTTTGCAAAATTTCAAAGCAATCTGCAAGAGCACCAAAAAACTAGTCATCCTGAACAGCAAACAGGTGAAGCCTCTTCCTCAAAAAAACAACCCATTCCTTCTTTGGATAACAAGCGAGTGCCATTGCCTGTTAAGTCAGGCACATCCAGCAATAAAATAAACTCTTTAGCTGTTTCTTCTACACCAGGTACAAAAAAACAGAACCCTTATGAAAAGAAGAAAAAAGAATCATCGTTATCTTTTTCAGATACATTGGGTATGGAACGGGAAGACCAGGTCAAGTTGAGTAAACAAGCTAAACCACTGCAACAGAATCGCAAGACGAACCAAAAAAATCAGACGTCTCCATCTCTCTCAAAAAAACAGTCTCCAGAAAGCAAAGCACCCAACCAGCATTTACAAGGAAATGCCACACCTGCTGGTACCGAAAAGAAAATGAAGCATCAAGAAAAACGGACATCAGAACAATTGAATAGACTTTTGGAAACTATAGATGAAGATTTATTTGCTGATGTTCAAATTGTTCTACCAAGTGAAGATTCATTAGATAAGTCACCTTCCCATACAAACACAACTCATGATTTATTTGATGAAGGACTGGGTGATGTACTGGAAAGATACCATTCCCCTGAAGAAAAATTGGCAGAAGCCGAGGCTTTGTTGAAAATGGCAAATTCCTCTTTTCAAGCAGGACATGCTTTGGATGCGAAAGCCAGCCTGGATAACTATTTTTTGATCCAGCGTGAGATGCGGCAAAAAATTGACTGGGAAGTCCAATATTTGTATGCACAAATATGTTTGAAACTTGGGGATATATCAACGGCCAATAACTATTTTTCAAAAATTACTAAGGATGGATTGACTTCAACTCATCCGGATTATTGTAAAATTCTGGAAGCGATGACCATGAGCCTGGAAGAGCATCAGATGTATGAAGCCACATTGCCACTCCTCTATGATCTCCTCAATTATTACCGTCAACAACTGGACCGTGCTCAAATGGATGCCACCTATGAACGTCTTGAAAAAGCCCTGGAAGAATTGGGAGATGATGAACGATTAATCCGAACTTTTAAAAATCATCTGGAAATCAAACGTATTTTAAAGGATCGATATGGAGAAAGCCGCTTACTCGATTTGATCGGGAACCGTTATTATAAAATGGGAGAAAAAGAACTTTCTCGGAAATACTACGAAGACAACCTCCATTTGAAAGCCTTGATTGAAAAGGTAGAATCACCGTAACTGCTAGAAAACGCAACCTGCCGATGGAGGACGTCTCAAAGACAAACCATAATTAGCAGCATTGAACTGCAACTCTGCTAAGAACCGGCAACTGCGCACACGACGCTCTCGAATGACATAAAATTCTCCAATTCTAGGAGAAGTGTCGGACTGTAAATGTGCAAATTCGTCAATCGCATTAAAAATATGCTCTTCTGCCAAAAATAAATAACGAGGTTGACGATCCCGTTGCCAGCTTTTGTAGTAAGTCAAAGCCCAACCAACATGACGGTCTCCCTGGTTGAGACGTGATAACAATGAAGGAATGAATAATTCTCCAGAACTAGCTGACGAATAAACCCGGGAAGATGAGTCCGAACA
This sequence comes from SAR324 cluster bacterium, assembly GCA_028282505.1. Lineage (GTDB taxonomy): Bacteria > SAR324 > SAR324 > SAR324 > NAC60-12. The sequence goes on from JANQHV010000189.1 coordinate 10,066, forward strand.
CCCGATTAATAATATCCCTGTAATAATACAAAAGCTCCAATAAATTGCCACTGTCCATGATTTTGATAACACACTGTCCTCTTCAATAAATAATTGAACCCAAATGGATAAAATAACTCTCATTCTTTATATCGGTACCTGATCAAGAAACTTGAATACAATATGCGCCTTTCCCGTTATAAACGCTATCTCATTCTGATAATCCTCTGTATCTTCATCTATCTGTCTGTTGGGTGCCGCAGTGGATCGGGCCCTTTCTTCAGATGGTGTGACAAACGGGATTTCGCTCCTCGCTTGTGTCAAAAGTATTTTTAACAAATTAGCACTCACTCGCAAATAGTGCTATTTTCCTCTTGATTTCTCATCTCAACCTGCTATACCTAATATTATTTAGCACTCACTGCTATTGAATGCTATTATAGCTAGAAACCAAATAATTTTAATCTTTAATAAGTAAGAGGAGTATCATGATTCGTCCATTACAAGATCGAATTATTGTCAAACGTATTGATGCTGAGGAAAAGACAGCCGGTGGAATTATTATTCCAGATACTGCCAAAGAGAAGCCTCAAGAAGGCAAGGTGGTTGCCGTAGGCAAGGGGAAGAAACTGGAAGGTGGAGAAGTACAGCCCTTAGATGTGAAAGTAGATGACCGAGTTCTTTTTAGTAAGTATGGTGGTACAGACATTAAAAT
>JANQHV010000346.1 GCA_028282505.1 SAR324 cluster bacterium
ATTTTAAAAACTTTATTGACTCAGGGAGAAGTGATTACGGAGTGTGCCATCAAAACAAGTGACAGTACCAAGGTGGCCGACATCGCCTGGTTTTCGTCCGAAAGATGGGAACAAGTAAAAGATGAGTTTGATGCATCCATTGCTCCCGAAGTTTGTATCGAAATTCTTTCTGGTAGTAATACTAAAGAAGAATTAGAACAAAAAAAACGTTTGTATTTTGAAGCTGGAGCCAAAGAATTTTGGCTATGTGATCAGGAAGGTAATTTGCTATTCTATGATACAGACGATCAATTGACTTCTTCCGATTTTGTTCCCAAGTTTCCTCAAAAGATTTTCCATACTTAAAAGTTCCACAAAATTGCGGGATTGATCCTGACTTTCCCATAAGACAATTTCTGAATCTGCCCCTTGATTTTTAGTCTGTCTCCTTCCTTTAAACTGTCCAAATCTTTTAATTCCTGAGGGGTTCTAGGATAAACCAGCACAATCGCTCCAACCATTTCCTGATCGGGATATATGTGGATCGTGTGATAATTCTGATCATCAGTCACTTCAAAAACTTTCACTTCCCATTGTACGATTTTACCCTGAATGTTTTTTTCCAGTTCGTTCACTTGCGGATCTCCCGGAGGGTAATCGCGATTCAAGACAGGAATCAGTTCTCTCGGCTGTAATGGGTCAACAGCCGATTTCTCCAGATCTTCCAGTATGACGGTTCTTACTTGTCCTTTGTCTCGTCCAGAAAGAATTCCCAGCACAACCACAGCTGCTATGATAAAAATCATCAATGCTTTTTGAAGAGTATTTGTTTTCATGTTTTGTAGACTGCTTGTTTAATAAAAATTTGGTACGATGCAAGGTGATTGCCTTCTTGGAAATTACCTAAAAGATGCTGAATTTTACCAGTTTACTCTCGAAGAGCAAAACCTTTTATCAAATAAGGAACAAATGCCGCATTCCCATGATCATCACCATCATTCCCTGACCATACACATTGTAGTGATCCCTTCTATCACCAAAGAACAGATCATTGAACTGAAACTCCAGGCACGGAAGATTATCAATCAATTCAACATCCAGCATGCGACCCTGGAAATCGAACAGGAAGGCGAGGTGTGCCATTTGAAAGAATGTTAATTTATTTTCGACCATGACATCGAAAGAGATTCTAATCAAAACAGTGCAGTTGACTTAGAGATTATGCGTTAGAGGAGAATTAAGAGATGACTGACTGCTGTACCAGTACTGTATGTGAGATCGAGAAGTTACGGGCGAGGCAATCCAAAACGCTGAAGGCAGTACTTGGAATTAAAAGAGCTCTTCTTTTTTAGCAAAGGCACAATAAGATCAAAGATGGTGTTGAGTCGATGAAGGAAAGATAGTGGATTATTTCCAGATTGTACAATCTGGAAATAATCCACAAAGGAGGCAACAAAAAAAGACAGGATACTTATTTCTTAGCAAACGTATTTCTCACCAAAGGCTTGGCGTCGAATTGCTCCACATGGCAAGTCAGGCAAAAATACTGCTCTCCTTTTAATTTGGTATTTGCTACATCAGCATAATGGGCAGCACTAATAGCTGGTTCGCCATCGGTTCCTTTTTCAGAGCTATGGCAATCCAAACAGTCATTGGTACTGCGGCTGATTTCCATGTCTCCTACGGTATGAGAAACCTGAGGAGGAGCACCATCGAAGGCACGAGGCAAGAGCCGATTTTCACCAGGATCGGAAGCATCGGGTTTGAAGAGAGGAACAGCCGGAATGTCCAGGACATCCGATTTGCGTAAACTGATTTCCGTATCTGCAGCAGGGTACCGAGAGGTCACACAGGCAGTAATGATCAGTCCAGCAACACAAAACACAAATAATAATCTGATAGCTTTCATACAACCTCTTTTTGATTGATGAGTTTAAATGATTCCAGGGGCGAAGACAAAGATGAATGTAATGCTTTTTGGGGACAAACCGATGTGCAACGGAGGCAATTCGTGCAATCGCCAGCAATCACCCGACCATTCTGATTGAGATCGGTCAGCTTGAGCACATGTGGCTCTGGGCAAATTTTATGACACACGCCACATTTATCACAACGATCTGCTTGAAATTGTATTTTCCACACACGCAGTCGTCCCAACAGAGAGTAGAACGCTCCCAGGGGACAAAGGTGTCCACACCACCCATGTCGAACTAATAGTAAGTCAAAGAAAAACAGTCCCAATACGGCCGTCCAGCCCATGCCTAACCCAAAAATCAACTCACGGTGCATCATATTGATTGGGCTCACCCATTCAAAGGCCGCATAGCCCGAAATGGCAGAGAGCACTAATGCCAACCCCAGGTTGAGGTATCGTAAATTCCGATTCAGTTGATAGGCCGTTTTAATGTTCAGTTTATTGCGTAACCAAGCCGCTAAATCCGTGACCATGTTCACGGGACAAACCCAACTGCAAAAGACTCGCCCGCCCACAATCAAATAAAACAACAATACCGTAGCCGCTCCCAGCAAAATTGGCTTTGCCAGTGACTGACCTGCTGCATAAATTTGCAGGGTCGCAAATGGATCTGCCAGAAAAATACGCTCAAACAACCGGGATGCGGAAAGATTTCCCTTCAGGATCGACCAATCCCACCAGGCCCCTGCAGCAAACAGGAGCAGTGTCCCTACCTGGACAAATCGTCTGGCGATCAAATAGCGATTATTTGAGACAATCTGAAACACGGATGTCCTTTCTTTGATAGAAGCTGTATGAGATGAATCAGTCATACAATTTTCCGGTATTATTCAACGTATTCAATGCCTTGGCAGAACTTGTAGATGCTTTGGATGCGGAAGCTTCTGGTTTAAAATCACGAGTAATCCGGCCTTTATCTTTCCAGCCCAGCCGATAGTGTTTCCCCACCATGCCTTTGACCAATTCTTTGGGAAGAATTCGAATGGCCGCTTCATCAGTGGGGCAGGCGTGTTCACACATGCCACAACCTGTGCACTCTTCACTATGGATAACCGGCTCAAAAAAAGCATGTTTTCCGGTTCTTTCCTGGGAACGGTATTGCAAATCAATGGCTTTATCTATTTTCGGACAAACCCGATAACAGATTTCACAACGCAATCCCAGAAAGGCCAAGCAAGTTTCTTCATCGATGACAGCAACCCCCATCTCCGCTTGTTTGATATCCGTCAGTTCCGGATCTAAAGCCCCGGTTGGACAAGCTTTGACACAAGGAATGTCTTCACACATGTGACAGGGGATCTTCCGTGCATTAAAAAACGGGGTGCCCTGGGTATTTTCCTTGCCCATTCTGGCCAATTTCAATGTATCAAAGGGGCAATCGTTCACACAATTGCCACATTTGATACAACGCGCAAGAAAGTCTTGATTGTCCAGTGCCCCCGGAGGGCGCAACATGGAAGGAGCCGCCTGTGCAGACGAGGAGAGCAACTGATACCAGATGGTACCAGCCACCGCACCTGCTGCTGCCGTTTGGGCAGTACGGATGAAGAATTGACGACGAGTGACCGACATATCGAGAACTATTTCTTTGATTAAAAATTATTAAGCCTTATATATTTTCACAGCACACTTTTTAAAGTCTGTCTGTTTGGATATTGGACAAGTTGCGTCTAAGGTAACTTTGTTGATCAATACCCGGATATCAAACCAGGGGACAAAAATGAGTCCTTCCGGCATTTTATTTCGTCCTTCGGTTTCTACATAGGCTTTAATTGTACCCCGGCGAGATTCTACCACCGCCAGATC
>JANQHV010000348.1 GCA_028282505.1 SAR324 cluster bacterium
TCACCCGATCCAGTTGATTTTCATAAACATATGCTTTAGCCGCCTCCATTTTTTCATAAAAAACTTGGCGTTCTGCTTCCACACCGAGCTTGGTCAAAAGCCTTAACGTTTGTTGTTTTTGAAAAGGCTGCCCTTCTATTTCAAAATGAGGAATGGTTTCGAGTGCCTGTTCTGGATATACTGCGACAACAGACCCACTGTCTGCAATATCCGTCACAATTTTTAGTCCTGCCCAAAGGCCGGTAAAACGGGAAAGCCCAATTCCTTTCAGCCCCATTTCCAATACTTCTTGCTGGTTTCCTGGATAAAAAACAGGAATATTGACATCATACAGACTGGGGATGGTATCACTGGGGATGGTGGAGCTTTTACAGGAGGGATCATCTCCGGCGAGTGTTAGGACAGCTCCATGTTTACTGGTTCCCATGAACACACCATGACGAAAGGCGTCTCCAGTACGATCCACTCCTGGACCTTTCCCATACCAGATTCCCAGCACTCCGTCATAATTGTCATGAGGAACCTTTTCCAGCAGTTGGGTTCCTGCAATTGCGGTAGCAGCCAACTCTTCATTCACGCCGGCTTGAAAATAAATTCGGTACTGCTCCAACAGCTCAGATACACGTTGAAAATTCTGTTCTACCTCTCCCAAGGGGGACCCTTGATAACCACTCACATAGGTTCCTATCCGAATCCCTGCGGCATGATCTTTACGAGTTTGATCCATTGGGATACGGACAAGTGCTTGCAAACCTGTTAGCAGCACAGAACCTTCCAAGATGGTGTATCGGTCGGTGAACCTGAATTCTGAAGGTCTCATTGGCTCCTCAATCAATGCTCAGGCTCATCATGTTTCCTGGTTCTTCTGCAAATTGGCATTTCTGCGAGGCAAAATATCTATTAATTGCGCATGCATTTTTCTGATGGCATTCTCTGTAGTTTTCCAGTCAATGCAGGAATCTGTGACAGACACACCATATTTTAATTGAGTTCGATCTCCAAGAATGGGCTGATTTCCCCACTCCAAGTTACTTTCTATCATGAGGCCAACTATTGACTGATTGCCATCAAGAATCTGACGGGAGACTTCTTCCATCACCATCAGTTGTTTTGCCGGATCTTTCAGGGAATTAGCATGACTACAATCTATCATGATATTGCTCTGCAATCCTGCTGCACTCAGTTGCTTCTCACACATGGCAATATCATCGGTGCTATAATTAGGCCCATTGTTCCCCCCACGAAGTACGACATGGGTATATGGGTTTCCTTTCGTGCGGATCACAGCCACATGACCTTCCGGATCTACACTGAGAAAATGGTTGCTTCTGACTGCTGAAAGTAATGCATTGATCGCAACTGTCAAATCACCATTTGTAGCGTTCTTAAATCCCACTGCTGTTGAAATGGCACTTGCCATCTTACGATGAGTTTGTGATTCGGTAGTTCGCGCTCCAATGGCAGTCCAGGAAATCAAATCCTGTACATATTGTGGAGAAACCAGATCCAATGCTTCTCCTGCTGCAGGCATTCCCAGTTCTGCTAAATCCACTAACAATTTACGGGCTTGTCGCAGCCCCTCTTCTATTTGGCCTGATCCATCTAAATATGGATCATTGATCAGCCCTTGCCAGCCTACTGTGGTTCTTGGTTTTTCAAAATACACCCGCATTACCAACATCAACGTATCGCTCACTTCCTCAGCCAGTTTTTTCAAACGGGTTGCATAATCTATCGCAGCCTCGACATCGTGGATAGAACAAGGCCCCACCACAATGAACAATCGATGTTCCTTTCTGTCCAGGATGTTGTATATACTGTTGCGTGCAATTTTGATTGTCTCCACATGTTTATCTGTGTGAGGGAACTCCCTTCTCAGTTGTGAAGGTGTAATCAATGGGTCTTCTGAAGACACATTGATGTTTTCTATTCGACTGTCAACTATCATACGGTACCATTGTCTCGATTGAATTGTGTCTTAAAAAGAATCTCTGGCCATTTGAAGACAAATCGTGGAGTATTGTTTGTTACAAATTTCACCAGGAAAGAGAAATTCCTATCGCCTTCCTTATTTGCAATCACTACACTTCTACAAAATTTCTTTCTTGAAATGTCCCTTTGATTTGAACGAACTCTACATTATATTCATGCTCAGGATCAAAGTTAAGATGAAAATTCCTATTTGATTTTTAACCAGGAACATCGGATTCATTGTGCATAAAACAATGGAGTGGAAATCGATATAGAAACCCCATGATGTAGTCTTAGAGCAACAAAGATAAAAACAGAATTTTCAGTCTTTAATCTATGATACATATCTGATATAAGGCAAAGTAGGATTGGAAGGACAATCCCTAAGGTTCTTTCCAAGAACGAATTTACCAGACTGTGCCGGATTTTTTGAGAGCTTCCAGGCGTTGCACAGGGTACATAGTGAGCTATGTAACTGGAGCGATAACGCCGAAGATCTGAAAAAATACGGGGTTGGTACGCCGTTGTGGCGGTCCGTCGATACGGCCACCCGTCAGCAAGATTAGTAAATTCTTTGCCGGAAAGCACCTAAAGTGTCTTATGTAGTAGATGCCCAGGAGACAAGCAAGCTCTGACGCAATAAACCACAAAACACTAGAATATGGGAAAACATGGGAAAGAAAACGAAACAAACTAAAGAACAAGGAAACATACCACGAAAGTTGGAAAATGAAATTTATGAAAAAACGTTGGCGGAACTTCACGTGGAACTGGTGAAACTTCAATACTGGATCAAACAAAAAGGGTTACGGGTTGTTATGGTATTTGAGGGCCGAGATGCTGCCGGAAAAGGAGGCACGATCAAACGTCTGATTGAACCATTAAATCCGCGTGGATGTAATGTGATTGCTTTGGCTGTGCCTTCAGACCGTGAGAAAACTCAATGGTACTTTCAACGGTATGTGACTCACCTTCCTGCAGCAGGAGAAATTGTTATTTTTGATCGAAGCTGGTATAATCGTGCTGGTGTGGAAAGAGTGATGGGGTTTTGCTCTGATCAGGAATATCGAGAGTTTTTACGGTCTTGTCCTGAATTTGAAAGAATGCTGGTTCGTTCAGGAATTATTTTGCTCAAATACTGGTTTTCTGTGAGTGATGAAGAACAAGAGCGTCGTTTTCAATCTCGTGCCACTGATCCGACAAAGCGCTGGAAACTCAGCCCTATGGATTTGGAATCACGAGACCGTTGGGTTGAATACACCAAGGCAAAAGATGAGATGTTTTTTTATACGGATATTCCGGAAGCACGCTGGAATGTGGTAGAATCTGATGTCAAAAAACGGGCACGTTTGAATTGCATCCAGCATATACTCGATTCCATTGATTATCAGGATATCATGCCCAAACCTCTCAAATTGAGGGAGCGCGTTATAAACGAAGCGGCAATGGAAGGGTATGCACGTCCTCCTAAGGAAACTCAGCTCATTGTCCCGGATATTACGAACAAGTATTGAAGTTTTTTTGTTTTGTTCATTTTTATATTCGTAGTAACTCGACAGTCGTAAGTTTTTCTAAGTCATTGATATTATTAGCTTGGCATTATCGTTTTGTCATTCCGGGTTCGACCCGGAATCTACTATAATTTCAAAGAATTACACTATCTGGATGCCGGGCAAGCGGTCGGCGCTCCGATCCGGCATGACATGAGAACTTGCAACCCTTGAGGCAGCAAGGCCATAGGGCTATGCTGCAAACTCACTCTCATTTTTTTAATTCATGTTATTTCGGATTTTTTATTCTGAAATTTAAATTATGTGGGCTTGATCATATTTTCAGCCATTCTGTTTGCTGAGCTTATCGAAGTAAAAACAGTGTATTCTCTTCGACAAGCTCAGAGAACATGTGTGTCAAACATATGAAAAATATTTATTGGACGAAAATGTGATCAAGCCTAATTATATTAACAATTTCCAATAACCAGCCTGTGTTTAATTACAAGCCATTGCAGTCACAACAGAGCACTGAGATAAATATGAGTTTCGAAATCTGTCCTGAGCAATCACAACTAGGAAAAGTCGGTTTGACGGTTGCTCTTTCCACCATTATTTTTGCGGAGTTGTTCGCTTTATTTGCTGCTGCTGCGAGAATGCCCGGTGTTTACGACTGGCTTCCCTCCGCAGATTTTTTTCATGTTGCCCTGGTAACTCATGTGAATTTAGCCATTGTTATCTGGTTTCTCGTTTTCAGTGGGTTACTTTGTCTGATTTCTCAAATAATCCACAAAGATATCTCCAAGAGATGGGTGGCTCTGGCGTGGGCAGGAACTATTTTTTCAACAATTGGAACTGCTCTGGTTGTAATGGCTCCATTTATTGGAGCAACTGATCCAGTCATGGCCAATTATATTCCAGTATTGGATCATCCGATCTTTTTTATTGCTTTATTATTGGTTTTTGCAGGAGTGATGTTGATGATGGTATTGCCGTTTCTAGCTAATTTAGAACAGCAGAAAGCTGCATTACAACATGAATTTGCTTTTGGAATGAAGTTGACAGGCATTACATTTGGGATCGCCGTCATCTGCCTTTTGTTTGCGTTTCTTCAGTTGGAGCCGACACGCACACTTCCTTATTTTGAAGTAGCCTTCTGGGGAGGGGGACACATTTTACAGTTTGTCAACACACTGGCCATGCTTTCATGCTGGATATTATTGTCACAAACTGTTTTTCAGAAACAGTCCTTGCCTTCCTGGAGTATACGAGCTTTGTTGGCCCTCATTTTGATTTTTGCGCTGCCCGCGCCTTTCTTCTTTTATACGTTTGAGATTCAAAGCCCTGAATTCATCAATGCCTTTACGTTTTTAATGCGTTGGGGACTGGGTGCCAGTACCATCATCATTGGAGGGATGATCGTCTTCGATAGCTTTCGTTATCCTTCTCACATTTCCTGGAAAGATCCATGTTACACCTCCCTCATCATTTCCATCATGCTTTTTGCCTATGGGGGTATCATTGGAACACTGATTGATTACAGTGATGTCAAGATTCCTGCTCACTATCATGGGGTGATTGGTGCCGTCACACTGGCATTCATGGGGGCCAGTTATGTGGTGTTGCCTTTATTTTGTAAAGGGTGTGTGCAGAGTCGTCTGATTCCCTGGCAGCCAATCTTGTGTGGAGTTGGAGGAATCTTGTTTGTTACCGGAATGTTCTGGGCCGGCACTCATGGGGTCGCACGGAAAGTTTCCGGGGCAGCACAAGGATTGGATAATTTGGGAAAAATCGCAGGGATGAGTATGATGGGTTTTGGTGGTTTGATCACTCTGTTTGGTGTGTTGATTTTTATTTATGTCATCCTTAAATCGTTATACCAAAAAAGCAACAAACTCTATCCATAATTCCTGAAAATCTTCAGCTATTTAACGAAAATTTTCTCAAAATAGACGCCAATGAGGCGGTTTTGTAGTAGAATCAGGTTTTTCAAAAAGGTTCTTAAAAGAACGATATTTTCTAATTGATTGTAAACTGATACCAAAAAAACAATCGAAAGCCCAAGCCAACTATCAGCAACATTATAATCACTGTATATAACCTCGGTCTCCACCGAGAATCGGTAGCGGAAAGATAAAAGAGCAATAAAAGTACAACCGAAACAATCATTAGCAAAACGGAGAAGTAATTAGTCAGCCTTGGTAGAGGAGCCGCTTCAAATAAAAAATTTCCGCCATAATCCTTGCCATAGACGATGAGTTTATTTTTTCCTCGTTTGAGATTTAAAGAAATATCATAACCATTTATCCAGTCTGTTAATTTTTGATGCCCATAAGCCTGTTTGATTCGTTCCAGGTCCATTGAATGATTGTTCAATACAATTGCGGTGATTTCATCATCAAACTTGATTTTAAATGGTATCATTTGCCTGATGGAAGAAGTGATAGTTACTTCCATGCCATATGTTTCGACAAAGTCTTTTGAAGGGGCATGATGTGGTTGAGAGACTTTGTTTCTTTGTATCTTGTAATCTTTTCGGTATTGCACTTCCATGAGATCATAGACAAGAACTGGTTGGATGTACAAACAATAAATTCCACCAATCAGGGATAGTGAGAAGAAAAATTCGTATTGTAAATTTTTGTTTTTCGCCAGATCTAACACCTTTCTCCCCCATGGCGTAAAAACTCCCACCAGAAATAGAAAGCCAGCAAGAGAAACAATACATCCAGGAGTAAATAACTGAGGACGATAAAACAGGGTGATCGTTGAATCTGAAGGTGTCACAGACATACTGATGAGTCCGTCATGGGGTTTGAGCATTCGTCCATCTGCAGAACGCCAACCTTTTTCAAAACGTTGGTTTACGACAAGGCGAGAGGATGTATGGCATTGTACATTATAAATCAATCGGTTTGGCGACCAAAACTGCATAACTGCCATGCATTCATTATTCTCTATCCAAACCTCACCACGATAGCCATCTTCATTGGCACCAACTACCGAAGCTGGTTTTCTGGCCATTGGTTCATAATTATCTACTAAACCTCTGTTTTGTAGAAAATTTGGGTAGGCCTGATTTGCACTGTTCCCTGTCTCGTCAATGACCTGCCGGAACGCATTCTCTGGTTGAAGATTGGTCACTGGCTCGATCTCGGATATTTTTCCGTACACAGGGTTGCTGACCAGATATAGGTCTGTGTATAGCGCAACTGTTGCCGCCAGGCAGGCGATCCCAAATATCCACTGTATACTTCGGCGCCGTTGTTGGGTAACGAGCAACGTCCAAATGCGTCCCATTCCGATTCCTCCCATAATTGCGATACAGAGTACAGTAATCAAACGGAATCGTGGTGTGTCGTGCAATGAATCGAATACGGGTAACTTGTGGAGCCAATACCAGGGGGAATAATTATTGTAGTAGCCGACAGCAAAGCCCAGGAATATTACTCCAAACAACAACCAGGGTAGAGACCGACGCCATGCCAAAACCAGTCCTATCGCTGCCAATGCCAAACCTATCCATCCAATATAACTTCCATACTCCCACCAACCGTACCAACTTCTCGGAAAAGAGACTCCCCTTAGCTGGTCGCGCCAGAGAAAAAATTTAGGCAATGCCATCAGGGGCACGGTAGGTTCTCCCAATCCCCATTTGCGTGGATTATCATGCAAATAATCCATCATTGGTAAAGACTTGGCACCGCTAATTATAACAGCAAAAACCGACAGGATCAGCATCACCTGGATCGGTGAAAGCCTTCGTTGAGTCAAGGCGATATAACCGGCATAAAGCGATAGCAACAGCATGGTGTAAGGTACCGGGTAGATCCCACCTTCTAAAATCATCAAGCCCACGAAAGCACCGGCTAACAGTGCGTAGCGCAACCGTGTCAACGAAGCTTGAAAGAAAAGTACCACCCATGGTGCGTATACCAAAGCAATGAATTCCTCGTGCCCACGCCACATATACAGTGGATACCAACTGCTGAGCATGAATATCCCGGCCAGCACATATGGTCCCAACAGCCCCTCTGTCAATTGCCGACCAAGAAAGTATGCCCCAATCAGGCCAACATAAAGTGCCAGTAGAAAGCGAATCTTTGTCCCAATGACCTCCCCGGCTAAAAGAATAGGCAGAAAAGTAGGCGAGAGTAGTGCACTATGTGGATTTGCAAGCAGTGGAAGCCCTCCACCCATGTACGGATTCCAATGTGGGAATTGTCTGTATTCGAGAATGGTTGTCCGTTGGATTCCGGCCAAGGCCAGTGTACGATCGCCCATGTCTTCGATCCAACCCTCTGGATGATTCATCGTTGGTAACCAGAAAAAAACTGCAACCATGAGCAACAAAATAATTGCCACATATGTCTGACGGTCCCATGGAATTACTGTCTGCCACGACATTTCAGGATGTTTATATGCATCAAACAATGAAAACTTGCGGGATTCCTTCACAACCAACTCCTGGTGATATTGCCACATGGAAAAAATCAAAAATTACGCAAGGTAGCATCTAGAAATATGTGTGTAAAGACAAATTTGGGACGACTTTTTTTGGTTTTTTGACAGGTTTTGTGGGATGAGTGACCTATAGATTGCGAGGAAAGGAGAAGAATGTTAAAGTATGAGGAATTTGAACAAATCTTTGTCTATCGGAATTCATTCAGTCATGGAAAACACCTTAAAAAATATCAAAGATTACACGGTTGACGAATTAGCCGCATGGTTTGTTGCCCAAAACGAAAAGCCGTTTCGGGCCAAACAAGTGTTCAACTGGCTTTATCAAAAAAAGGTAGAAAGCTTTAGCGAGATGTTAAACATGTCTAAGGCACTGAGACACAAAATGGGACAGCATTTCTTCATCAGCCGTTTGAAGCGATATCAACAAATCCATGCTCAGGATGGAACCATCAAATACGTATTTGAGTTACAGGATCAACAACGAATTGAATCTGTCCTGATGACTCATAGAGACCATTACACCGTGTGTGTGTCTTCACAGGTGGGCTGCGCCATGGGCTGCGATTTTTGCATGACCGCCCAAATGGGCTTGATTCGCAATTTGGCCCCAGGAGAAGTGATTGATCAAATTCTGGAAATTTGGAAGGATTTGCCAGAAAACGAAGGAATACGGAATGTTGTATTCATGGGAATGGGAGAGCCCTTTCACAACTATCAAAATATCATCAGCACCTTAAAAATCATGTTGGCTGATGTAGGATTCAACTTCTCATCAAGACGGATCACCATTTCTACATCAGGATTAGTTCCTCAAATCGTACGGTTTGGTCAAGAAGAAGTCAAAGCCAATTTAGCCATTTCTTTGAATGGTGTGAATGATCAAATACGTAGTCAATTGATGCCCATCAACAAAGCTTATGATTTACAAAAACTGATCACTGGCTGCCAGACATATCCACTCGAATCGCGAAAACGCATCACCTTTGAATACATTTTGATCAAGGAGTTGACCGATGCCATTGAAGATGCAAAACAACTGATCAAACTCTTACACGGACTGAAGTTTAAAATCAATCTGATCCCCTATAATGAATCTCCTGGTAGTAAATACAAACGGCCTTCTCCTGACCAAATTCAAGCCTTTCAGCGTTACTTGCTCAATCACGGTGTGACAGCCACCTTGAGGATATCCAAAGGACAGGACATCCAAGGAGCATGCGGGCAATTGATACAGAGTTCTCTTTAATATTCAAACCCTGTAAATTCTTTGTACAGCCGGCTACCCTCTTTGATGATGGCAGCATCCTCCGGCAATACCGTCATCATCTCATCAAGCAACACTTCCAGCCGCTGGTCATAAATCTTCATCCCCAATACCGCCTCAATCGTGTTGAAAAGACTGGATGGCAATTTCACATCTGCTTGATTTTGTTTGGGAACATTTTTTTCAACAGCGACCAATCCTTCCAACAAATTTTTAGCTTTGGCAATATACTCGGTTGTGATAATTGAATTTGCTAAATATTCGACGTCCTTTTGAGATGCATTTTTTATGGAGTTCTTATCGTCTTGCACCAGAATGTTTTTGAATTGATTGATTATTTTTTTACCTTGATAATCAATGGCTTCTTCCACCTCAGATGGAATTTCCTGAATGAAACGCTCTAACACTTTTTTACTGACTGCCACTGAGCGAAACTTTTTCCATTTGGTTTCATTTTTAGAATTGGATTGCAAACTATTGATGATTTGATCTTTGATTTTTCTTTGTTTGGATTCTTCAATTTTCCAAAATCCCCAAGACAATACTCTCGCTAATAAAGCCCCACCCAGCGATGAGTTCAACAAATCTTTGGTCATTTGACGATTGTTATCTACTTTCTGACTAATCGGGCTTAGATAATTTTGTAAAGAACGCAGTTCATCTCTACTGAAACTGTACGGGTTTTCCAGTAAAATATCCTGGATCACATAAAGCAAGATGGGAGACACTTCTTCGAAATGAAGTTCCTCCAAACGTTCTGCATCATCTACTGATGATTTGAGTTCATACAAAAGGTTGTATTTCTGATAGCACACATCGACCAAAAATAAGCGTTCTTTGACGGCAAGGTCCATGTTTTTAATCATGGAGCCTTCTTCTGGCGTCAATGTCATATTTCCTTCATACTTTTTCAGTGTCTCCTGGAGTCGATAAATTTGGGTATCCAGCTTTAAACCATCCTGAATTTCCAATTCCAATTGCTGTAGCAAAGTGCCAGGGTCCCCTTCAGGAGAATTACCTTCTTTAACATGTTTTTGGAGAATTTGAAGTCTTCTGCGGAAAAACTGCTCTGTTTCTGGTAAAAGAATTTGTTTGTCTTCCAAAAACTCAATGGCCTTCTCTTTTTCGTAACGGTTGGACATGATTTCATCCATCACATCCGCTGTTTCCAATAGTTGCTGCTGGAGCTCATTGATTTTTGCAAGAATTTCTTTTGGGTCAGAAAGAGGAGTCCCCACAGGCTCAGCATCTGTCTTCTCGCCATGCCCCTCAGGTTTCGATAGTATCTTATCTCGGAGTTTTTGAAAGGGCGCATCTTTCTTAGGAGGAGCGGTTTCTGATGGTTGAGCTGGTGCATCGGAACTTCCTAACAATTTACGAATGACATCAATTGAGAGCTCTCCAGCACGTTCTTCCAGTGTCTCTGAATTTCCTAACAATTCATTATAAAATTCCTTAAGAGCCGTATTAGATTTCATCAA
>JANQHV010000356.1 GCA_028282505.1 SAR324 cluster bacterium
GGTCGGCCCCGCTCCCTTGGTAAGGGGAGGGGCAGTTTCGGGTGGTCAAAAATATGACTAATCCCGATCATAATCTAGACGGTTTTCTAGGAGTTTATGGATGCTGGATCAAGCGGTACGCCGCAACGGTCGTTATCCAATTGTCTTAACGGTGGATACAATCAGTGACACTGTATAGAATACAGAATAATAAAAATCGTTAGAATGGGGAAGGACTGAGGATTACTGGCAAGTGGATTGCTACTTGATTACAGATCACCAAATGGGAAATATCTGATCCCCATTCAGTGATCTGCCATTTCGGGATGATACTAAAAATCAATACCCCTGACAGTTTTAAGAGCTTGCGCGGTCTGCTTGATTTTCAAGATTTAAAGGATTTTTAACTTCAATCTTCTTGATCTTGATTTTATCAGCATCCAAAAAATTGTAAGGGCGATTGTTAAATAGTACTTGTGCAAATTTTAATCTGTACAGGGGATATCCTCGTCATCCCCTCCAAACATGCAATACAGATAATTAGAAAGAATCATTTTCATAACAGCCTCCTACTTTAGGTTAGTGTTTAAATAATTAGTTTCTGGGTAAAGCAAGAAGCATGCTCACACAAGATTGACTCTTAGTGTTTTCCAAAATCTTTTCTTTTAGACGTTTTTCCTGTTAAATTGAATCGTCAATAATACCAACAACTTAAGCTGTTTTACGTTTTTCTAAGTTCTTGAAATTATGGAAGAAAAATTAACCAGGAAAAAATATTAATTGAACTACCTGTCCAACGATTAGAATCCGAAAAACTTATTGTAAACATGAGACTTCCCTGCCCCGGCACCCATTTAAGACATTTTGACTAAACATTCAATAAAAATATGTTATTTTTTTAACTCAACAGTCATCAGTTCTCCGTTTTCAGCTATCAGTATTTTCTAATCTATTGAAGTTATTGGACTTTAAACAGAGCACATCACACCAGCTTAATTCGCTAAAATCCTTTGATTTCAATACATTACAGAGGACTGAAAACTTAAACTCTTGAGCTTTTAATAATGTACCTGAAATAGAACTTCGCTGCTTTCACCAAACACGAGACGTCATTTGTATTTTTGTGTTGACAAACTGTTAGCACTCTATTAAAGTGAGTGCTAACAAAATCATCAGGATATACAGTAATTTAGCCATGAAATGACACAAAGCAACACTAAATTTTTATATTTCTGCATTCTGAATTGCTATACTTAGTGGCTAAATAATCACAATTAAGTTTGAGAAACTGAGGAGGCCATCATGAATCCACAAAAATTCACAGAAAAGGCACTGGCGGCTGTTGAATCAGCAAATGCAGCAGCAATCCGTCAAAAGAATACAGAAATTTCTACATTGCATCTCTTGCAGGCGTTGATTACTCAGGAAGGGGGATTCGTTCCCAAACTCCTGGAAAAGATGGAACTGGATCTTTTTGCCGTGCAGGTGGATATCAAGAAAGAGATAGAGCAACTGCCAGTGGTGACCGGAGAATTTGCAAATCAAGTATATGCTAGTGGATCATTGGGTCAGGTTTTAGTCAGGGCCGAAGATGAAGCAAAAAAACTGCGAGACGATTACATCAGTGTAGAGCATCTCTTATTAGCCATCGTTGCAGAGGGGAATCGGAACCCTGCGGGCAATTATTTAAAGAAAAAAGGAGTCGCTCACAAACGCCTTTGGAATATCATACAAGAACTGCGTGCTGGTCAAAGAGTTACTTCGACTAACCCAGAAGCGACTTATCAAGCCCTCGAACAGTATGGACGCGATTTAACAAAAATGGCTAGTGAGGGAAAACTGGATCCAGTCATTGGACGAGATGATGAGATCCGTCGTATCATTCAGGTTCTTTCACGCCGGACCAAAAACAATCCTGTGTTGATTGGCGATCCTGGGGTGGGAAAAACAGCAATTGTTGAAGGATTAGGGCAGCGCATTACCAGAGGTGACGTGCCAGATAGTCTGCGTGACAAAAGAGTCATTACTCTGGATATGGGCGCATTGATTGCTGGAGCAAAATTCCGAGGTGAATTTGAAGAAAGGTTAAAAGCGGTGTTACAGGAAGTTCTCAATTCTGAGGGAACAATCATTTTATTCATTGATGAATTGCATACGGTCGTTGGTGCAGGAAAAGCAGAAGGCGCGATGGATGCGGGGAACTTATTGAAACCGATGCTGGCCCGTGGAGAGTTGCATTGTATTGGAGCAACGACACTGGATGAGTACAAGAAATATATTGAAAAAGACCCTGCCCTCGAACGGCGTTTTCAACAGGTATTTGTGGCACAACCCGATGTTGCTGATACAGTCTCTATTTTAAGAGGGTTGAAGGAACGCTACGAAATTCATCATGGTGTGCGTATTAAAGACAATGCTTTGATCGCAGGAGCCACCTTGTCTCACCGCTACATCAATGACCGGTTTCTCCCGGATAAAGCCATTGATCTGATTGATGAGGCCGCCGCCAAACTGCGGGTGGAAATCGATTCCATGCCCCGGGAAATGGATGAAATCTCTCGGAGGGTCCTGCAACTGGAAATTGAAAAGGAAGCGTTGAAAAAAGAAACTGATGCCGCATCAGCCACACGACTCCAACATCTTTCTAAAGAAATTGCTGAGCTTAAAAATAATCTGGATGCCTTGACCCTCCAGTGGCAAAAAGAAAAAGACGGAATACATGAATTGAGAAACGTCAAACAAGAAATTGAACACACACGAGTGGTGATTGAGCAGGCAAAAAGGAATTATGACTTGGAGAAAGCAGCTCAATTGGAATATGGGAAACTCCCTGCTTTGGAGAAGCAACTCGAAGAACTGCATGCCCAGGAAAACTCAAACAATCAACGTTTATTGAAAGAAGAAGTGGATGCGCAGGATATTGCCGAAATTGTTTCTCATTGGACAGGAATCCCCATACAAAAAATGCTGGAGGGAGAATCAGAAAAGCTGCTGAGGTTGAGTGAACATTTACATCAGCGTGTCATTGGTCAGGATCAAGCCATTGAAACGGTTTCGGATGCTGTCATTCGGGCACGTTCTGGCATCAAAGATCCCAATCGCCCAATTGGCAGCTTCATCTTTCTGGGCTCCACTGGGGTTGGCAAGACCGAATTGGCCAGGGCACTGGCAGAATTTTTGTTTGATGATGAACAGAATATGGTGCGGATTGATATGTCAGAATACATGGAAAAACATTCGGTTGCACGTTTGATTGGAGCGCCTCCTGGTTATGTGGGATATGAGGAAGGAGGTCAATTGACAGAGTCTGTCCGGCGACGTCCTTACACGGTGATTTTGTTTGATGAAATCGAAAAGGCCCATCATGATGTTTTTAATATCCTATTGCAGCTTTTGGATGATGGACGCCTGACGGATTCCCAGGGGAGGACAGTGGATTTCAAAAACACACTCATCATCATGACCTCTAATTTGGGAAACCATTTGATTGCACAGCAACAAAGGGACGAAAAACCATTTGATTTTGCTGTGGTAAAATTGGCTTTAGATGAAGAACTCCGTCGGCATTTTCGACCTGAGTTTTTGAACAGAGTGGATGACACCGTCATTTTTCATCCTTTGGAGCGTGAACACATCAAGCAAATCGTCAATATCCAACTCCAACGATTACAAAAGCGCCTGGATGATCGTCAAATTCGATTATCCTTGAGTGAGAATGCCAGTTCTTTTTTAGCAGAGTTAGGATATGATCCTATCTATGGCGCACGTCCTCTGAAACGAGCCATCCAGAAAGAATTGGAAACCCCTATCGGAAAAGCCCTATTGCGAGGAGAAATAGAAGATGGGCAACATATTAGGGCTGACTTGAAAGACGGTCGTCTTTACTTCCAACAGGAATCTTAGGCGATTGCCGTCAAAGCATATATCCACATTGATCCTCCATGCCACTTTTGTTGCTGGTGGTAGCCTCATATGCGCCGCAACAAAAGTGATCCTCACTGTGAAAAGATTATCTATTTTAGGTGGGACGGTGAATAAAATCAATGTCTTACCGAATCCCTCCCTGCCGAAGGTTGGTCTGTCTCTCTTAAAAAAGAGAGAAGACCGTTCTTTTTTTAGTTTTAAAGGGTTGGTAACCCGTGAAAACGTTCATCTCTCCGACTCAAACATCGATTGTACTTGAAAAAAATATAGAACCAATCACCCAACTCAAATTATTCTGTTGTTTTTTACCTAAAATATTCTATACAATGAGTAACAGATTAATGTATGAATCATACAAATACTGGCTTTCATACAAATATAGTATTTACATACTTGCAAACAACCCGCTCTCCTGGCACAATTGACCGATTAATAGATCAGGAAAGAAAAGATGAGGAAACAATGAGTCTCAAAGATCGCTTTTTTGAAATGAAAGATGCATATCTTTTCAAAGATCCGGAATTTAAATCATTGGAGGAATTTTTGCTCAACCATCTGGTGTATCATTTGGGTCGGCTGGAAAATCTCTGGTATGAGGTGATTCCGGAAGAAGAAGCAGTTTCCTCTGAATTTACCTACAATTACAAATTGAAGCTGGAAAAACTGATGTTTCGGTTGCAAGAGATCATACAATTCATCAAATTCAGCGATGGACCGAAAATTATCACATATGTCTGCTCTGAAATTAATGATTTAGTTCACGAAAAAATTATCATGGAGACAACATTGACAGCTAGTGAATTTAATCAGGTTTCAGTGATATTAACGGTATTGAATACTTATTTTCAACCAGAAATTTTTACATTGAAAATTGTAGACATTGCTACTATTTCTAAAGATTTAAGAAATTCTGTCAACGCATTGTTAAACCGTTTACAGTAATTGTAAACCTCTTTCGTCAATAACCTACTTTTTTTACCTATTAAGCTTAAGTAAGTGCAATGGATGCTGAACAACAAGAAATGATACTTGACTTCATCGCAGAAAGTCAGGATATGTTAGACACAGTAGAACCCATGCTTATCGGCCTGGGGGAAGAACAAGAAGATGAAGAAAGGGTTGATTCGGTAAATACAACTTTTCGATTATTCCACACACTCAAAGGGGGAGCGGGTTTTCTCAATTTAGATACCATCAAGGTAGTTACCCACACCGCCGAGACTCTTCTTCAACATTACCGCAAAAATCCATCCATTCAAGATGCTGAATGTGTGGATACGTTGACGAGAACGACCGATTTGATTCGCCAAATGTTGGAAGCTGTGGAGACTAGGTTTGAAGACACAGGCTTCGAAGCGGAAGCGGAAGGATTAATTAAAGAATTAGAAAACAATATTGACAAGTTCACGGACAATCCTTCTCCTGTTGCACCAAAATCACCAGAACCAGAATCAGAACCCGTTATGGAAACTCCTGTAGAAACTGAAATATCTCCTCCTGTGCTGGAAGAGACTCCAACAGAGCAGCCAGAAGAGTGGAATGCATCTCCAGAAGTTGAAGCAACAGAAGTGGTATCTGCTGATACAGAAACTTTTGATATTGCAGAACTTTTGCTTACGCCAGAAATGATGAAAAGTTATATTCAGGAAGCCGAAGAACAGTTGGAGGGGACTGAAGGGGCAATGCTGGTTGTCGGGCAACTGGGGAGTGATCCAGATTCTGCAGAATACATCGAAACAGCTTTTCGAAATATTCACACCCTGAAAGGAAATTCTGGTTTCCTAGGACTCTCTCAAATTGAGCAAATGAGTCATAAAACCGAATCCATCCTTGCAGAAATGAAAGAAGGAAAGCTGATTCAGGAGGATGTGGTTCAGGTCATGTTAAGAGTCATTGATACATTACGACATGGAATTAAAACACTGGCAGAAAAACAGCAATTGGAATTGCCTGGCTATGATGGGATTTTACAGCAGTTGACAGCCATTGTGGAAGGCAAACCGATTCCCGAAATCAGGCCTGTCGAAGCAGCTCCGGTATCGGCAGAACAGGCTCCTGCTGGGAACCCAGAGCCCGTAGCGGTAACTGCATCAACTCCAGCACCGACACCTCCGCCTGTTGAAACACCAACTCCGACGCCTCCGCCTGTTGAAACACCAACTCCGACGCCTCCGCCGGAGAAAGCAAAGCCCGTCGAAGTTGCTCCTGCTATTTCTTTATCAGATCAAGAAACTCCAGCAGGTTCCAAACCTCAAAAACCAGCCGAAGAAGGAACCAAAAAACCAGCAGGGGCTCGTATCTTGAAACAACCTGACATCCGGGTCAGCATCAACAAAGTCGATCAATTGATCAATTTAGTTGGGGAATTGGTAATTTCTGAAGCAATGGTTGCTCATAATCCAGATTTAGAAGGACTCAACCTGGAACGTTTTGTCAAGGCAACCCGGCAGCTCAATAAAAATGTGAGAGATTTACAAGAAGTGGCCATGTCGATGAGAATGCTGCCAATTTCAGGCACGTTCCGTAAAATGATCCGGGTGGTGCATGATGTTTCTAAGAAAGTCTCTAAAGATGTAAAACTGGAGTTAGTTGGAGAGGAAACAGAAGTCGATCGCACCGTTGTTGAACAAATTGCAGATCCCCTTCTCCACATCATCCGCAATGCTGTCGATCATGGAATTGATACTCCCGCAGAGCGGATGGCAGCCAACAAACCCAAAACAGGACAAATCATCCTGGAAGCTAAACATTCTGGTAATGAAATCTGGATCATCATTAGTGATGATGGCCGGGGATTGAATCGGGAAAAAATCCTGGAACGGGCTATTGATAAAGGATTGGTGGAACCAGATGCTGATCCGCCGGACGGTGAAATATGGAAACTGATCTTTGCACCAGGGTTTTCCACGGCTGAACAGGTCACAGACTTTTCAGGGCGTGGTGTCGGTATGGATGTGGTCAGAAAAAATATTGAAAAATTACACGGACGCATTGACGTCACTTCGACTACTGGCAGTGGATCGACATTCATCCTCAGAATTCCATTAACCCTTGCCATTGTCGATGGTATGTTAATTCGTGTCGGAAATGCCATTTATGTGATTCCTATCATTGGGATTCGAGAATCCCTGCAACCCAAATCAGGCTCTATCACAACAACCACTGATGGCGTAGAAATGATCCAGATTCGTGATGAATTAATTCCCGTTGTACGTCTTCATACGCTACATCAACTGGAACCTGACGCAACGGATTTGACAGAAGGCATTGTCATTGTTGTTGAAGACGCAGATCAACGGATTTGTTTGTTCGTTGATGAGGTCGTTGGAGAGCGGCAGGTTGTTGTCAAGGGACTACCCAAATACTTTGGTGAGTTGCCTCATCTGGCAGGCTGTACTATCTTAGGAGATGGTGATATTAGTTTGATTTTGGATGTGGTCAGTATCATTCATGCTTCTTGAGCAGATAATATATGATTTAATTCTTTTTCAAGTTCACACTCCTACCTAAAATGGAAACCATGCAACGGATCTTAATTGTTGATGATTCAAAAGTTGCCCGTATGTTGATTCGCCGCTGCTTAGAAATTGCAGGATACGCCGATGTCGAATATTTAGATGCGGGGAATGGAAAAGAAGCACTGGCTGAGTTAAAGAAACAAACAGCTGATCTTGTGATTGCTGACCTGAACATGCCCTTAATGGATGGAGAGGGTTTGATCAATTGGATGAAAAGCTCACCAAGTTTGCAAAATATTCCAGTTATTTTTGTGACTAGCACTAATAACGAAGCCAGAGCAGCTCATTTAACTTCACTGGGAGCTAAAGCGATTCTCGGAAAACCAATCTCCCCTCCAAAATTGGCTCAGGTTTTGAAATCTTTAACGAATGAGTCTGAAGCGATTTCCTGATAGTACCGAATAAACTCTTCACAATGATGGACAACGCTACCATCTTCTAGTGTTTTCGACATATCAATATATTGGCATAATTTGATGTGGAAAGCTCCAGGTTCTCCCTGAATTGGGAGGTAGGGAGGGAATGGGCAGACTGGATTTCCCTGTGCATCTAACATGTGTGATCTATCGGACCATAAACATTGATGGTAGGAAAGAAGAGGAATGGAACGAATGTAAATATGGAATTGTGATGGTAATGCTTGGTGATCAGGAAATGTGTTCAATAAATAATCCCAGAGTGATATGGGAAATGGCAGTTGGCTGTCAAAATCAAAGATGAGAGGAGCATTATCATGCTGCATACAAAGAAGGATCACATGATAATCCCAAACCACTGGCAATCCTGCTTTACCCAATATTTGAGAGTACAGAGGGGTTTGCTGATGGGCATTCGATAAAAACAATACTGTCAAATGATTTGGTTGAAAGCCCTCTTTGAGTAAGGATTTTCCAAGGAACCATATATTTTCTTCACAAAAATTCTGAGTGTATTGGTATTCGCTTTTGACGAACGGTCTCACTTGATTTTCTCCACAATCAACTTTCCTCTGAAAATATGTCATGCCCTGATAGAGCTTGATTAATTAATGGTTTCATGGGAAAAATACTGTTTTCTATTTTATTCTTATCCATTCAATTATAAAAGATAAAAGGAGGTCATAACAGACATGTTCATCAAACGCCTACCATTCAAACCGTTTTCCCATTGCTGGCATTTGGTGATTATCCTTTTGATGATTACCATGATCATGGCAGGATGCGAAAAAGTACCCGAATTGAAAACAACGGCACTCATCAAGCACGAATTCCAAGACTTCAAAGTGTATCATTTCCTTTTCACATTCACAAATTTATCAGATCAATCCATTACGATCGAATCGCTAGAAGTGTTAGACGAAAATAATCAATTGTTGGATGATAGCCAAAGGCTCTCTCAAGAGATTGAAAAAGAGATGCCAGTCGAACTTTTGACCCATGATACATACCTCCAGGGGTTTGAGCAAAATCCATATGATCTCAAGAAGTCCCCCCTTTCCCATCTTGCTGAAGGAACACCACTGGAGCGAGCCGCTTTGATTTCTCATGCCGAATATGTAAAAGGAAAAATGACGGTCAATGATCCGGATCGTGAACGTAAGATCACAGTTCAACATGAAGAACGAGTCATGGAGCCTAAAGCATTTATCTCTCCTGCACGTTATCTATTTTTCTCAAAGGAAGATTATAAAACGCTCCAATTGAGAGTGAACTACAATGATGCGAAAGGACCAAAAAGTGTCCAGGGACAATTTACCACAAAATCCACATGAAGCTAAAAGGACAAACCATTGAATGTGAGATTGAAAAGCTGGTTTTTGGAGGATATGGCCTTGGTCGATACAACAGAAAAGTGATTTTTGTCCACAATGCCTTGCCTGGAGAAAAGGTAAAAGCTTCCGTGATCAAAGATAAGAGAGATTATTCAGAAGCAATTGCGACGACCATCCTCACTCCATCACCATTTCGTCAAGATGCATTAGAAGATCATTACTTATCCTGCAGTCCCTGGCAGATTCTCTCTTTTGATCAGGAAAATTACTGGAAACGAGAAATCACAAAAGAAGTTTTCCAGACCATCGCAGAGATTGATTTAGAGAACGTGGAGTTAGTTGCTGAAGCAGAACGTTTTCACTATCGTAACAAGATAGAATTCAGCTTCACCGCAACAGAAAATCAAACATCCCTTGCTTTTTTCAAACGAGGACAAAAACAAAAACAGCCAATCCCTCATTGTGTTCTGGCTCATTCCACCATCAATCAAAAAGCGGCACTGCTGGTCGAGGAATTAAATCAACAGGGGATCTCAGAGACATTTTTAAAAGCAGTGATTTTACGTAGCAATCGAGCAGGTGAAGCCATCGCTGCTTTATTTGTCAAGGAACACAATTTTCCCACATTACCAGGAATTCAACTGGATGATCAATTAAGAGGATTTACTGTTTTCTTTTCCAATCCGCAAAGTCCAGCATCGGTTCCGACCCGTATTTTACAGCAATTGGGCAGTCCATGTATCGTTGAGACGATCAACAGCAAGCCGTTACAGTATGGTCCCATGAGCTTTTTTCAGGTGAATGTTGATTTATTTGAAAAAGTGCTGAAGGACATTCAACCATTTGTTTCAGGAGAAAACATACTGGATTATTATTGTGGGGTTGGCGCGATTAGTATTGCTGTCTCGGATGTGGTCAATAGTTGCTTGATGGTCGATATCAGTGAAGAGTCGATTTTTTATGCAAAGGAAAATATTCAATCCAATGGACTTTCTCATTTTTCTGCCCACTGCAATAAAACAGAAAAGTTACTGGATTACATTGATGCCGATAAAGTTGTCATTTTAGATCCTCCTCGGGCCGGAATCCATCACAAAGTAATCAACGCATTACGTCGAAAAAAGCCCCGACGGATTGTTTATCTCTCCTGCAACATTTCAACATGTGCCCGAGACTTGAAGTTACTGTGTTTTGAGTATAATATTGTCTTTACAAGAATCTATAATTTCTTTCCGGCAACTCCCCACATTGAGTTTCTAACCATCCTTGACCGCAAATCTTCTTGATCGTGCAGTACGATGAACCTTGATTTGAAAACCATCCAAGCCCAGCTGGAAAAACATATCACGGTTTTAACAAAGGATATTGGGGATCGCAGTATTTACCGTCCCAGGCAGTTGACTCAGGCCAAAGATTATATAGCGCAGATGTTCCATGATCAGGGACTATCTGTAACCGAACAAGCTTATTACTACAAGGGACAAAAGGTCGCAAATATTATTGCCCACCCAAAAAATCGGCAGAATGCCAAAGGATATTACCTGGTGGGAGCACATTATGATACAGTAGCAGGCACTCCTGGAGCCGACGATAATGCAAGTGGTGTTGCGGTTCTTTTGGAAACAGCACGTCTCTTTGTTCAAAATAACAGAGGAAAATTTGTTCAATTCGTCGCATTTACTTTGGAAGAACCGCCTGCATTTCAAACAAGCTTGCAAGGAAGCCGTTATTTGGCAAGAAATGCTCGTCACCAGGGAGAACCAATCTTAGGCGCCATTGTCCTGGAAATGGTTGGTTATACCTCCCCTTCCCAAGAATATCCATTGCCCCTCCTGTTTTCGGGTTACCCGAAGACCGGCGACTTCATTGGTATTATTGGAAATAACAATTCTCGTAAATTGGGAAAGACAGTGCTGCGGGGTTTTCAAAAAAATCGCCAATTGCCAGTAGAGTCACTCTTTGTGCCTCTCAATGGCTGGATTTTACCAGCAACTCGTCTGAGTGATCATGCCTCTTTTTGGGATAATGGATACCCTGCTGTGATGATCACAGACACTGCTTTCATGCGCAATCCCAATTATCACACCCCTAATGATGAAAAGGAAACGCTCAATTTTCATTTCATGTCACAATTGGTGATCAGCCTGCAATATGCCCTTTCTGCGCTTCTTTGACAAATGGGAAGCCAATTATGTCCGTTGTTCCAATCCAAAGATATCAGGAAATGAACACTTGACTCCTTGTTCTTTCTGTGTCACAAATTCTTAAAAACGTAACACGGTGATACATGGAAGAAGAGTTAATACGCTTTGGCGTCTCCATCCCAAAAAATTTATTACAGCAGTTTGATCAATTGATCGCCAAAAAAGGCTATCAAAGCCGCTCCGAAGCAATCCGAGATCTGGTTCGCAACGATCTTGTCAGTAAAGAGTGGGAAGAGGGACAGAAAGAAACATTTGGGACTTTGACCATTGTCTATGATCATCATATTGGCAATTTAATTCACACTCTTGCGGAAATTCAGCATCGCTTTTTTGACTTAATTATCTCCAATGTACACGTCCACATAGACCATGACAATTGTCTAGAAGTGATCTTACTGAAAGGGAAAAATAAGCGAATCAAAGAAATTAGTGATGAAGTGATCAGTCTCAAAGGAGTGAAATACGGAAAATTGACAGCGGCTACAACAGGAAAAGAGTTGTAGTTTTTTTTGTCTTACCTGTAGCACGAATTATAAAAAAGTAACACGGTTAAAACTAATCTGTTGGATTAAGCAAATGCATATTTCAGAAGGAATCGTATCAGCCCCCGTGCTTGTGGTCGGAATGGGGGTGACTGTGGTGGGAACAGCCATTGGGCTCAAGAAACTTGATTATGGTCGCATTCCAGAAGTAGGGATTCTCTCCGCCTGTTTTTTTGCAGCGGGTCTTGCGCATATTCCCATAGGGCCTGGCAGTGCTCATTTGGTGTTAAATGGTTTGCTCGGAATTTTACTGGGATGGGTCGCATTTCCGGCATTGGTGGTTGGTTTGTTGTTGCAAGCTATCTTTTTTCAATTTGGTGGATTGACGACTCTTGGCATCAATACGCTCAATATGGCAGTACCCGCCGTCATTTGTCACTATCTTTATGTGCATTGCCCTGCCAGAACAGCAACATCCAAGGCGGTTGTCTCGTTTATCTGTGGTTTTTTGGCACTAGGTATGGCCTCGTTAGGTCTTTCTATCTCGTTGGCGCTCTCCGAAGAAAGTTTTACGACAGTGGCTGGACTGGTTTTTCTATCTCACATTCCCGTCATGATTTTGGAAGGAATGCTCACTGTATTTTGTCTGGCTTTCTTACAAAAAGTAGAACCAGGCCTTCTGCCCACCAAAAAGCCTCTGTTTGTGCCTGTATTTGTTCATGCTTTTGCATCATTTCGTAAAAAATAAGGTTTCATGATTGCATTTTCCTGCTTAATTTTCCTTTTATTACTTCCCACTGACAGTTTTGCCCACGGTATTAATATTTCGGCATGGATTGAGGGAGATCGTGTCGTCAGTGAAAGCAAATTCAGTAGTGGCACTGCCTTGTCACATGGCAAGATTACGGTGATTGATGAATCTGGAAAGCCTCTTTTGCAAGGCACCACCGATCATGATGGAAAATTTTCATTTCCCATTCCAGAGCAAAAACCATTTACCATCATCGTCAACTCGACTGATGGACATCGTGCTGAATGGACATGGAATGCAGAGAATTCACAGCGATCATCGTCACAACCAGGCATGAAGGATCTCTTTGCAGGAGTTGGCTACATTGTTGGTTTGATTGGCTTGGGTACTTACTTACACTACCGCAAGAAGCTCAAAGACTTGTCTCAATCATGATTCAAGAATTTTTTTTGGAAAGAAATTCTATCATTCATCAAATTGATCCCCGAGTACGGATCATCACGGCTATCCTTTTCTCTTTTGTTATCAGTTTGTCTCAACAAATCCCGACCTTATTATCAGGTTTTGTCTTGGCTATCCTGGTGAGTGCTCCTGTTTATTGGAGCAATCGAAACATCCAAAAGAATTTTTTTCACTTCAACAAAATCTTATTACTATTCTGGATTTTCCTGCCATTGACTATGGAAGGAAATCCAATCATTCTTTTAGATTTGTTGACGGTTAGCAAGGATGGTATCTGGTTAGCAACAGTTTTGACCTTAAAAATGAACGTGATTCTGCTGGCCTTCACATCGTTGGTCGTGACCATACCCATTTCGATGTTAGGACGTTCCTTACAGAGTTTGCAGCTGCCAGAAAAACTGGTGGTCTTATTTTTGTTCACCTACCGTTATATTTTTATTCTGGAAGAAGAATATCACACCTTACGCACGGCTGCCAGATTACGTGGGTTTGAGCCTGCAACGAATTTACACACATACCGCACCTACGCGAATATGATTGGGATGTTATTGGTTCGCTCCATCACAAAAGCCAAACAAGTCCATCAAGCCATGATCTGCCGAGGATTCACGGGCAGATTCCACTCGTTGTTTGAGTTGGCAATGAAGCCTGGTGACTGGGTTTGCCTAGGAGTCTTGATTTGCTGTATTGCAGGAATTGGAGGGTTGGAATGGGTACCACACTAACACCAATCTTTGAATTGGAAAATATTTGCTTCCACTATCCAGAAGTCGAGGTGCTGAACCATCTCCAATTTACCATGAAAGCTGGAGAAAAACTCGGTTTGATGGGTGTCACAGGAACTGGAAAAACAACGTTACTATATATCATGATTGGTCTTTTGACACCAACCAGTGGAAACATCAAAGTCTTTGGAAAACCAATGAGTTCCGAAAAAGATTTTGTTGTTGTGCGCAAGCAAATTGGATTCCTCTTCCAGCATGCGGATCAGCAGTTGTTCAGCCCCACTGTATTAGAAGATGTTGCTTTTGGGCCATTGAATTTGGGCATGTCTCTTCAAGCCGCAAAAGAAGTTTCCTGGGAAACGCTGCGCACTCTGAAATTAGAAAATCTGGCAGATCGAGTAACACATCGTTTATCAGGAGGACAAAAAAAACTGGTGGCCTTAGCAACCGTGTTATCGATGTCACCGCAAGTTTTATTGCTCGACGAACCCACTACGGGGTTGGATCCTGCGACCAAACATCATGTCATAGAAATTTTGCATGATCTTGATATTTCTTACCTGATTGTTTCACATCATCTTGATTTTTTGCAACAAACCACTCACAAACTGGTGTCATTAGAAGAGGGAAAACTCACTTCTCGATAATAAATAAGGTTTCATCTGGGTAAGTTCTTTTTTGGAAATCACCTGAAAACTCTCATTTTTAATTCAAATACTTGGCTATGGCAAACAGGTCACTGGTTTAAATCCTTGTAATCCTGATTTTATCTGTGTCCAAAGAATTGCAAGAACTGTTAGTTGAGTATATTTTCAGATGAATTGTGATCAATGATACAAAATTCTAATATTTGAGGAGCCATATGCAGGAAAATCCAAATCATGCCAATGCTGTATTTCTTTTTGGCTATATCGTATTGATTGGATTAATTTTTTGGATGGCCTGGCCTTTTCTGACTTCTATCATCTTTGCCTTAATTCTGGCAGGCGTCTTTCATCCTTTGAAAACGTTCTTGGAGCATAAAACCAACAGCCCCATTCTGGCATCTGCCGGGATTTGTCTTTTGATCGTAGTCTCTGTCTTTGTGCCTTTGGTTTTTTTAGTATTCAAGCTCTCACAGGAGTCGTATGCTTTGTATCAGTATTTACTGGCGGATCTGACCGAAGAACGGCTGCAAGAATTAATCTTTCAATCTGAATACGGAAAAACCATCATCAGTAAGGTTTTCGACCTGACTGGAATTCAAATCAATCTGACTTATTTGAAAGAACTGATCATTGATGCTGCTAAGGTGGGGAGTTCTTATCTGCTAGAAACACTCAATGCCTGGATTGCCAATATTTTCATCTTTCTGCTCCACTTCTTTATCATGTTGGTGGTGATTTTTGCCGTTTTAGCCAATGATGACAACATCAAGCGGTTTTTATTGGATTTTTCCCCACTTCCTGATGAGGAAGAAGAGATGATGATTGAGAAATTCAATCAAATGAATTATGTCACTTTGGTTGGAAATGGTCTTGGAGGAATCATTCAAGGAGTATTGGCAGGCGTTGCTTTTTTCTTTGTGGGTATTGATTCCTACATGTTGTGGTCCACCGTCATGATCATCCTGGCCTTCATCCCATTATTGGGCATCTCACTTGTTTACATCCCTGCTTGTCTTTATTTATTGGCGATTGGAGAAATTTGGGGAAGTGTGATCATCTTTTTTTATTGTACGGCCATTTCTTTGATTGTGGAAAATTGGTTCAAACCCAGATTTGTTGGGAAACGGGTAAAGATTGACTCGACTCTGGTTTTTCTCAGTATCGTAGGTGGTATGAGTGTTTTTGGCATCGCAGGGATTTTTTATGGCCCCCTCATCGTTTCGGTCTTCCTGACCTTTGTCAGTCTTTATCATAAAAAATATACCCAACTGGAAGACTATTATTGATCCATGATATTTCTAATCTTCAAAAAGGAAAGGTCGAGCAAGAGCAAACTATAGGCGTGATATACTGTCAACTGAAACTCTAAATGATAGGCTTGATGGGGCATCACTAATGATATAGACAGGCCATTCTGCCAATACATCCTTTTGCTCTTGGAATTAATTGAAGGTTTCTATTCAAATTGCTGAGTCTGTGTTCATTGTTAATTTAGAGTTGCAAAGTAGATTTACCACCAGTTAGCTTCCACACGCTCATATGCTTCCTGTGCCTCTTCAAGGCCTTGATCAGATGCTTTTTTATACCATTTCATTGCTTCTTCTTTGCTGTAATCTACGCCATTTGCCTTTTCGTACATCCAACCCAAATTGTATTGTCCCCATTTATACCCTTGTTCGGCTGATTTTTTATACCACCTCAAGGCTTCTTGATTATTTTGGTCAACTCCTGACCCCTGTCGGTACATGATGCCTAAAAGATTTTGTGCTTGCGCATTCTTTTGCTCAGCAGCTTTCTGGAGCCACATGAGAGCCTCTGCGTAATCTTGCTCAACCTCCTTGCCAGTGTAAAACATCCTTCCCAGATGAAGTTGCGCCCAATGGTATCCCGAGTCAGCAGCCTTTCGATACCATCTTAAAGCTTCCTGGATGTCCTGCTTTACTCCACGACCTTGACGATACATATGACCGAGATTCACTTGTGCTCCAGCATGTCCACTCTCAGTAGCTTGTCGATACCATTTTAATGCTTTTTCATAATCCCGTTTTACACCGAGGCCTTTTTCATACAAATGACCGAGCCAGTTCTGAGAGTCAGCTCGATTCGCTGCGGCTTGTTGGAACCAATTTAGTGCTTCTCCATAGTCTTGTTTTACGTATTGTCCATAGTAATACATGATCCCTAATTGATGTTTCGCAGTAGCATATTCTTGCTCAACCGCTTTTTTGTACCAGTTGAAAGCTTTTTGAAAATCCTTCTCTACACCATAACCATATTGGTACATGTACCCTAAATTATATTGGGCTCCAGCATATCTTTGTTCAACTGCTTTTTGCGCCCATTTTAGAGCCTCTTCATAGTTCTGATTGACTCCTTCACCTTTGAAGTACATCACTCCTAGCTCGTTTTGTGCCATTCCGTAATTTTTTTCAGCAGCTCTCAAATACA
Source organism: SAR324 cluster bacterium (assembly GCA_028282505.1). Taxonomy (GTDB): domain Bacteria; phylum SAR324; class SAR324; order SAR324; family NAC60-12. Next base: position 16,891 of record JANQHV010000356.1, read on the forward strand.
ATTTGAAAGCTTGGTCTAAATTTTTTTCAACACCGTAACCATGCTGGTACATTTTAGCCAAATGAGCAGTCGCTTCAGTGAGGTTTTTTTTCGCAGCGTTTTGGTACCACCTGAAAGCTTCTTCATAATCTTTATTCACTCCCAATCCATTAAAGTAAATGTGACCCAAATTAGCTTCTGCTTCTGCATGTCCTTGGGTAGCTGCTTTTTTATGCCACTTGAAGGCTTCTTGATAATCCTTTTCCACTCCAAAGCCATACCGGTATATGAGCCCTAAAGAATCTTGGAGAAAAGGATCTTCCTTCAGACTTTGTTCTTTGACGGTTGAAACAATCTTTGAGAGTATGTCATTTGCTCGATTTTTTTGAATTTCAGTCCCAAATCCATATCTGAGGTGAAGTGCCAAGAGCAATTTTCCATAAACATCATCAAGATTAGCAGCGACCTGTGACATGAGAAACGAGTCTTTCGGTTTGATTTTTCCAGAATATCCAGCGTAGTCAATATAAGAAAGAATTGATGCGGCTCTGCCGTGATTTTTTTCAACAGCTTTTTTTAACAATTCAATCGCTAATTCATAGTTTTGAGTTACCCCAGAACCCCAGTAATATTGCATTGCTTTTTCATACAACTCCAGTCCGCTTTCAGCAGTGTTAGAGATAGTTTCATTGATAGATGATGGACTGGTTGGATCATTAACCTGTTCTTGTAGCTTTCTCTGTAATTGTTTTAGTTTAAATCTTGCCCTCCTACTATAATGACCATTTGGAAACTCCTCTAAAAACTCCTTTATATCTTGGATTTGTTTGCTATCTTTGACCATATACCAAATTTCTTCTTCTTCTGGCATTTGTTCATTTGAAACTCCAGTGTTTCCTGCAATAACAAATTCATCATGAACGGCGTCTATTGGAGTAAAATAAAAATCACCTGTCAAAGAAGTTGATTCCCAAGGCACTTGTTTTTCGTCAGTCTCTTCACTAACATCCGCTCTCACCTGTTTAAATACTTCCTCAATTTTTAACCCAGGAGTCTGAATATGTGTCAATAATTTCTCTGTGTACACTCCATTTCTCCTTGTCCCATCAGCAGCAATAGAGCCCGGTGCTGTCGCATAAGCTATCAGGGTTCCTGTTGGTGCGTCCATTTGCGCTAAACCTTGAATGCCAGAAGATCGGGAAAAACTGCGGGTAAATGGATTGTCACGACAAGCATCCAATATGATGATATTCAAACGGTTATCCGCATTTTCCATATATCCTAACACCCGATCTATAGAAACAGATTCCAGGTGCACTTCGTGTTCTTCTTGCGGTGTGGCATCAACAGGGATCATGTAGTTTTTTCCAGCTATCTGCATTCCGTGACCTGCGTAATACAGTAATCCAACACCACCTTTTTTTAATTCTTTACCGAACCGTTGAATGGCTTTTACCATGCTCTTTCGAGTTGTATTAGTCAGTAGAGTTACATCAAATTTACGAGCTTTTAATATTTGCGCTATATCGGTTGCGTCATGGATGGGGTTGCGCAGACTGGTTGCTTCGAAATAATTGGAATTGCCGATAACCAATGCAATGCGATGTTCACCGTAGACTTCTTTAAGCCCTCTTGCATCATCTGATTGCGCAAATACTGAAGTGATCGTGCAACTGAAGAAAACCAATAAACAGAACGACAGTTTTTTCATAGGACTCCCTTCTTGGTTGATTGTAAGAGCCCATTAGAGAATTCATAAATCTTGTTTTTTATGTCATCCTGACGGTACGCCGAAGCGGTGAAGTGAAGG